>CALIEL010000409.1 GCA_938022235.1 Oribacterium parvum | reverse complement strand
AAGAGTATCCCTATGCAGAAATCTCCGTAAAGCAGATTATTATGGAAACAAGCCTTGCAAGAAAAACCTTTTACCTGAACTTTCGTTCCAAGGACGATGTACTGGAGTCCATTCTGAACGAATTAATCAGGGAATATACCGAGGCACTTTCCAAGGAAAATGTTGATCCGCTCACTGTTATTTTCTCCTTCTGTGATAAAAACAAAGACCTTCTTTCCTTACTGCACAAAAATAAAATGCTGTATCTGCTCCTGATTCGTTTGAATGAATTTCTTCCGGAATACAGTAAAACAGAGGATATGAGCAGCAACCCCTTTGCAATACTTATGGGGGAACTGGAGCCGGACTACCTCATTGCCTTTAATGTAGGAGCTATCTGGAATGTGCTTTTCAAATGGATTGACCGGGGAATGGTGGATTCTTTGGATAGCATTCAAGAGACATTGAAAAAATATTTGAAGCGGATAAGCGTCTAGGAATTTTCCAAAAAGTAGAAGCCAACACCAATGTTAAAAACCAATGTTAAAAGCTAATCCCTAAAGTCAATCAAAAATCATGCCAAGATTTTATCCAAAGTAGAGTAAAATATCGGCAGCTCGAGATGCTTTAACTTCCCGGTCTCATAAACACATTTGCACCCATATAGCATATCCCCTACGTCACTATGCAAAGTCATAATTCTTCGTGTAAGTTCATTCGTTTTGAACATTCGTTTCATAAGAATTCCAGCAAGGGCTGTCGGAATCCTATACGGGAGAAGTTCATCTTTATAGAAGCTTAAGTCTACTCCTCTAGCCTCAACCACCTGAATGGTTTCTCTTATTGCCTTTACTGTAATAGAAAGGGCATGGGCATCATTCATCAGCTTAAGAGCAAGCTGTGCCGGGTGTTCAATTTTCCCTTCCCGGGCAGCAGAAGAAGTGACTCCTGCATTGATGGCCATATGAAGCCATATCCATTCCACCATATCGTGCGGAATCTCCGTTTTCAAATCGGCAGAAGCGAGAAGAGCTGTTAAAGCTTTGTAATTGGAAATCCCCGCTTTTCCCTCACCTTCCAGCATGATGTGGTCAAAGAGAACACAATCCAAAGTATTCCCCGCAAGGCTTCCGCCGGCAGTAGGGAAGCCGATAATATAAGGATAAGCACCCACTATTTCATCAATCTCTTCCCGACTGTTCCAAAAGTTACAAAACAAAATCAGGCTTCCTGTAATATGGTTTTGTGAAAGTGTCACTATAGCATCCTTTATTTTCCCGCTTGCCACACTTAAAATAATAAAATCATACTCAGCATTCGGCTCGGCAAGGTTCACTATGTATTGATCCGCTTTTTCTTCTCCTTTTTTGTTATAGCGTCCATCTAATAAACTAATGTTTAGACTTGCCGGCGCTTTCGATTTTTTCTCTTCTCTCAGCAAATGTTCAACTTGATGCCCGGCTTTTTGGAACACATAACCGTATGTTGTGCCTATGACGCCAAGGCCTACTATGCATATTCTCATAAATTCTGCCTTCTCTCTTCTATTTTCCATCCGACCATCCAGGCAAGAACCAGAAGATAATTCTCCACAGCACCGATTAAATTTACAATTTGATGCATCTTAAGATAATGGACAAAATGATTGCTTCCGATACCGATTCCTCCAAGGATCAGAGCAAGTAAAATGGACTTTAGATAGGTCCAATTGTAGTGCCTATATGCTGTAATCAATATAACTAAAACGGCAATATTCCAAAATCCGATTTCTCTCTGCCATCCTGTAGAAATGCCATACGCAGAGTTTCTTCCCATATATTCCGGTGCGAAAATCTGTAGTATTGCCGCACCGGATATCGCTATGATAAGAATGATAAACAGCACGCGCAGGAAAAGATTCATTTTTTTCTGATGCATGGACTAAGCCTCCTTAAATTCATAGATTGACTTGAATTTCTGGAAATCATACACTCCGATTCCCCTATTCCGTTCTCTTTTCCAGTTCTTTGATAGCCGGAAAACGAAGGAGTGTAACTGCCACAAGGGAAAGCAAGACGCCAGAAATTCCAATCATCATCGCAGCTCCCCGCCCAACACCCATTCCGCTCAGACTACCGAGACCATCTGCGGCTAAGCCGGAAACTGCATAGGCAAGAACATATCCCATCTGAGAAAGAAAACCTA
>CALIEL010000408.1 GCA_938022235.1 Oribacterium parvum | reverse complement strand
AGGAACCACGTCTCCCTGCTTCATATTCTGAGCACCGGTAACAATCTGAATCTGCTCGTTTCCGATATCTACCTGGCAAATGGAGAGCTTGTCCGCATCCGGATGCTTCTCCAAAGAAAGAATCTTTCCGGTAACAATCTTTTCCAGATTCTCCCCCAAATCCTCCATGGTTTCTACCTTATTTCCTGCCAATGTCATGGCATCCCGGAATTCCTGTCCGCTTACGGAAAGTCCCGGAACATAGGCTCTCAGCCAATTCATGGATGTATTCATATTTTCCCCCTAACTCTTAAAACTGCTCCAGAAAACGCAGGTCATTTTCATATAAAAGACGCATATCATCGATTTCATACTTCAAAAGGGCAATTCTCTCCAAGCCCACACCGAAGGCGAAACCGCTGTATTCCTTGGAATCGATACCACAGCTCTCCAAAACCTTGGGATGTACCATACCGCAGCCTAAAATCTCAATCCAGCCCTCTCCTTTACAGAAACGGCAACCCTTTCCCTTACATTTAAAGCAGGACACATCCACCTCTGCGGAAGGCTCCGTAAAGGGGAAGTGGTGGGGACGAAGCTTGGTCTTGGTATCCTGTCCGAACAGCTCCTTGGCAAACAAATCCAGGGTTCCCTTTAAGTCGGAAAATTGAATATTTTTGTCAATCACCAATCCCTCAATCTGGTGGAAAGAGGGGGAGTGGGTGGCATCCACCGCATCAGAACGGAAAACTCTTCCCGGGCAAATCATACGAATAGGCGGCTTATGAGTCTCCATATATCTTGCCTGCACGGAGGATGTCTGGGTACGGAGCAAAATATTGGAATTAATATAGAAAGTATCCTGTTCATCTCTTGCCGGATGCCCCTTCGGAATATTCAGCTTCTCAAAGTTGTAGCTGTCATACTCCACCTCAGGTCCCTCTACCACCTCATAGCCCATGCCGATAAAGATTTTCTCCACCTCTTCCAGAGCTAAAGTATTGGGGTGGGGATGTCCATAACGAATCTTCTTGGCGGGAAGGGTAATGTCAATGGTCTCCTCCTGCATTTTTGCTTCCCGAAGGCTTCTTTCCAAGGCCTCTCCATGGCTCTTAATGCTCTGCTCCACCTTTTGGAACATTTCATTAACCAGCTGTCCGAACTTTGGTCTTTCCTCCGGACTCAGATCCTTTAAAAGCTTCTTCGCCTCGGTCAGTTCTCCCTTCTTCCCTAAGAACTGTACTCTGATGTCGTTTAAGGCCGTTAAGTCCTTGGAACCTGCAATCTGTTCCTCTGCCCGTTTTACAATCTCTTGCAATACTTGATGATCCATACACTCTTCCCTTTCCACTTTGAACTTTGTTTTACTTCCTTTTACAAAGGAAATCCGCTTTCTTTTGAGAACTCTTTTAGAGTTTATCTTTTTTAGAAATAAAAAAGCCCCTGTCTGTTCTCAAACAGACAGGGACGATTGCTCGCGGTACCACCCTGTTTTTCGATTCTTTCTTCTAAACCAAGAACCGAACCCTCATTTTGAATGTAACGTATTCCACGGTTTTTGCTACTCTCCTTCACAAAAACAGCTCCGGCGGGAAAATTCCATCGGGAAGATAGAAAGGACTTTCAGCCAAGATCCCTCTCTCTAGGCTATCTTTTCTCCCTTTGTACTGGGCGCCATCTTCGCTTTTCAACCGACAGTTTATTGCCTAATGGCGGAAAAGTCAAGCCTTAGGCTCCTACTCCGGCCGCTTTCTACATCTACTCCGACTCTGACTTTTTCTATTCATTCTCCGGACTTGCCTCTTTGTGCTGATTCTCAAATGCAGGCTTTTTCTCCTTCTTTTCTTCTTTCTCTTCTTCCTTCTCCTTGCCTAAATCCGTGGCTTCACTCCAGACACGAATCTGGCTCTTTGTGGTTTTCTTCACCACATACATGGCATAGTCAGCATTTTTCTGGAGCTGATCCGGATTGGTTCCTCCTTCGGGGTACCAGCTCACACCGCCGGAAAGACGGAGCTGCTTCTTTTCTCCATCCGGAAGCATGATGAAGCTGTTGTCAATGGTCTCCTGCAATCTTTCAATCAAGGCATTGATACGGCTCCGATTGCCCTCTTCATCAAAGATAAAGGCATTGAACTCGTCTCCGGAAATACGGGAATAAATGGCTTCATCCCCCAATCCTTCTCGCATGGCATCGGAAGCACAGCGGATATATTTGTCTCCATATTCATGACCGTAGGTATCGTTTACAATTTTCAGATTATCCAGGTCCATCATGATATAAGCACCGATAGCATTTCCTCCACCCTTTTTCTCCAAAAGCTCCCGGATTCTTCGTCCGAAGGCTCTTCGGTTATAAAGGTCTGTAAGGAAGTCATGGTCTCTTTCGTATTGCAGATTCCTTTGTTCCTGTAAAAGTCGATCGGACAAATCCTCCAGGGCCTCCGACATCTGATCAATCTCTAAAATGCCGGTTTCTCTGAGACGAAGTTTATCCGTCGTCTTATTACTGCGAATCGCCAACGCCAGCTTACGAATAGGCTTTTGCAAAAACAGGGAAATCACAAGGCTTCCCACGATTCCGATGCCCAGAGTCAAAATAATGGTAACGGACATGACGAAGGTCATCCTATCCGCAAAGCGGTTCATCGTCTTATAGGGAATAGCCGCTCCCAACTGCCACTCCATATCAGTGAAAGGTCCTACTGTGGAAAAAAGATGTAAAGGCATACTGAAGGTAAAATAATTCTTCTTATCCGAAACAACTTTCCCTTCCCGGTCTTCTCCTATCGTAGCTTCTATCGAATTGAGCTGAATGATATCCTGGTAGCTTGTACTGCTTCCCTCTGAATTTCCGCTTTTATGAATACTGAGAAAATACGAGGCAGTTCCACTACCGTCCAATTCTCTGGAGGGCAGATTTTGCTTCAAATAATCCACCAAAATATCCACTCCCAGAACTCCATACACCCGTCCGTCGGAAAGCCGTAGGGGAACTGAATAGGCAATGGCTTCTCTGGTTTCGCCGAATAAGGTATAGGGTTTACTCCAAAATCCCATATCCTCCCAGGTCACATCCGGCTTACTGTAAAAGGTCGCTTGGGTAGGTTCATATAAAAAGTCATAATAGGGCACATCTGCCGTACCGAATTGAAAGCTGGTATTCCAGGTTTTATCGGTAGCAATCTGGGTATTTCGTACCACCAAAAGAGGAGAGCGTTCAATCAGTAAATCCAAGTTTTCCGAGCTGGCTCTGGATTCCGGATCCAAATCTCGAAAGTACAGACCCGGCTTATCCATATATTTCTTGGACGTCATACTATCTTCCAAGTTATCCGCATTTAATATCATGAAAACGCCGGTAACGTGATTGGTCCGCATCATACTGATTAAGTCCATACTGACTGCACTTAAGAAAGGAGCGGCATTTTCGGAACTGTCATCAATAGCCTCAATGTCCATCTTTCCCGCATCCACAAGCCCATCTGCCAAAAGATTAATCTTTTGCACGGTTTGGCTGACATTCATCCACTGATTCACCATCAGGCTTTCCAGATAATTTCGTCTCGCTTCCACACGACTTTCGATGATATCTTGGGAATTTTTATGAATCAGAGAAAACAAGCCCTGACCATAAATAGAAATCATCAAAATCAAAATCTCCAAGATAACCAACCCCATCAAAGGAATCAATATTTTCGTAAAAATCGGTTGTTTCTTCATACGCGTCCTTTGGCAACTTTTGCTCCCCGTATTGATAAGGAGTCTTAACTATCTGACAACAAATAATTTATTTCCTGTAATATAGTCTCATAATACTGTTCAAAATTCTCGTCATTATCATACTCCGCTATAGCATCCTCTCTGGATACGCCGGAAGCCATTGCAGTCTCAATCTTATACCGATCCGACAAAGCCTTATCCTGAAGCTCATATTCCAGAGCTTTTCTAATTTCTGCCAGATTAATGATGGAAGGGGTAAAATACAAGGTGTTGGAAGACATGGTGGACAAAGCCTTTTCCAAAGAAGGATCCATTCCGCTCCCCTTCTCCTTGTCAATAGCTTCCACGGTAAAGCTGTCTACACGTACCGGAAGATATTCTGCAGAAATGGCGAACTGGGCATTTTCCTCATAGCTGGTCAGCCACTTTAAAAATTGAACGGAAGCCTCCACTCTCTTCTTATTTCCTTGAACAACACCCATGCCGATCCCCTGCTGCATCGCAATCTCTTCCCCTCCTTCAAAGTGAGGAGCCGGCAAAACAATATCGGTAATGGCATGTTGTTCCCGGTCCGAAATAATCACTTCCTTCGGAAAGTAAACACTGGAAGCGGAAGATGCGGTATAGGCTAAAATATCTCCTGTCTTCACATCATCAGACCGAAAACGCCCCTCAGAGGTGAAATAGCCTTTAATAATAGGAACATATAAATTATCCCACAGGGTTTTCATCACTTCTTTTGGGAATTGCACCTTAGGATTTCCTTCCTCATCTACAGAAATTAAATTCACGCCCAGCTCTCTGGCTCCTACCAGCATATAGTTCGCATAGTCATCAATGCCGTAGAAAGCTTTGCCGTCATCCGGCGTTTCCGTAAGCGAATCCGTATACTGGTAGTATTTTTCTGCAACATTCAGTAAGCCTTCTTTGGTGCTTAATTCCGAAAGAGATGTTCCGGTAGCTTCCGCAAAGCTATCCCAATCCGTTTTGTTGATATAGAGGAGCTCCGTGGACTTGGCCACAGGCAAAATCTTTACGCCTCCATATTTCCTCCCCAATCGCCCTTCCTCAAGAAAGCTCGGCACAAAAGCACTCCAATCTTCTTTGCTGAAATAGGAATCCAGGTCTGTGAGAACCCCTTCCTCTTCCAATATCATCGCTGTATCGGTATGCAAGCTGACGATGTCCGGATAATCTCCCTGGGCTAATTTCTTTTGGTTAATCCCGTATAAATTATTCTGCAAATCCAAGGTGGAACCGGGGTTATAGGCCTTCACCTCTACTCCGATATCCTTTCCACGACCTTCATTGAAGCGATTAATCGTTCGCTGAAAGGCCTCCTGTTGAATACCGGAAAAATAGGTCCAAACCGTGATTTCCAAGGGCTCTTCTTTCACACTAAAACCGCCCCTTTCTTTGCTAAAGGGGCTTTCTGCAGAACTGACCACCTTGGTACCGCAGGCCAAAAGCCCCAGTGCCATGGTCAGTAATACCGGCAATTCTAAAATCTGTATTATACTTTTCTTCATTTCCTTAACCCTTACATTCTCCCATAGCCCATGCGTATTTTTGTACAAAAAAATATCGGCGTTGTTATTAATAGCAATAATGCATTTTGTATATCACTATAATTTTTTAATAAATGGGAAAATTTTCGGCATTTAGGATGAGAGCAAATTCTCTTTCCCATCCAAAATGGCTTCCAACAACTTCCCCTCCCGGTCATATCGTAAAGTTAAAGAGAAAAATCCCTCTCCCTTTGTCAACAATTCCAGAAAGATCCGGTCTCCCTCCCAAAGGGGTAATGCTTTCACCTCTTCATAGGAAAAATATTGCAGTTCACCTTCCGAACATTCCTTTAAAGGACCTTCTTCCAGTACGGCAGTGAATAAAAACATATAGCTGCAATCTTTTTCTCCATAGAAAAAGCTTACGATTCCCCTTAGTTGATGGCTCAGGACATGCAGTCCCGTTTCCTCGAAAACTTCTCGGTAAAGACAATCCTCCGGGCTTTCCCCCGTTTCAAAATGCCCTCCTACACCGATCCATTTTCCTTTATTAATATCTTCCTTTTTCTTATTCCGGTGAAGCATTAACCATTTTCCCTCTTTCTCTACATAACAGAGAGTGGTTAATACACCGTCAGCAAATCTTTTCTTCTCCATACGCAACAGTATACACAAAAATTGCACAAATTCCAAGTGTGATTTTTGCGCAATTTACATAAAAACAAAGGTGCTTTCCTTTATTTTTAAGTTTTATATTCTCCTTTACTACGGTCTTCCGGATACTCCTGCCATGTAAGAAATGAGGACATTATTCCGGGGGCTTAAGAAAGATTCCCCACATATTTCTGCAGAACTCTTTAAGAATCAAGAAAAAGAGGACCTGCACTATGGCGATCCTCTTTCTAAGATGCTGACTAATTAATACTTGTCATCATCCGGTAAAATGCTTCTCTTATACTCAGTTTTCCGGATTTTTCCTAAATCCTTGGCTAAAGCCTCTTCTCTTTCCGCCTTTTCCTCAGTGGAGAGCTTTTCCTGATTCTGCAGCGGCGTTTTCTTTACTCCATCCTGCGGTACATAGTGAGCATCTCCGGGAATGGGAATCTGGGATAAATCCATACCATCCATACCGCTGATATCCACTAAAACCTGTCCTTCTTCTACCACGGATGCTTTCGTAGTTTTTGCCTTTTTCTTTTCTACCGGCTTCTTAACAGGAGTTTCTTCCTCCTTCAGCTCATCTGCTTCCGCAGCTTTTACTTCTGCTTTAGCTTCGGGCTTTTTTTCGGTTTTAGCTACCGTTTTTTCTGCCTTCGCTTCCACCGGCTTCTCTTCTACCGGCTTCTCAAGCTTTTGTTCTACCTGCTTATCATTCTTTGATCCAGCAGGCTTCTCTTCCTTTTTTGCCACCGGCTTTTCTAATTTTACTGTAGCAGAAGTTGGTTTTGCCTTCTCTACTACAGGAGCATTCTTTACTTCCTCTACTGCAGGAGAAGCTTCCGTCTTTTCCAATACAGGAATGACTTCTATATTATCAACTACCGGAGCAGTCTCATCCTTCTTTGTTGCAGCAAAGCCATTTAATTCTCTCTTGTAAGGCTCTGTTCTTAACTGGAACTTCTCTAACAATTCGTTCAAGCGGTCTGCCTGTCCGGAAAGCTCTTGAGATGCTGCTGCGGACTCTTCCGCTGTTGCAGTATTGCTCTGTACTACGGAAGAAATCTGGTCAAGACCTGTAGTAAGCTGCTTGATTCCTTCAGCCTCTTCCTCGGATGCGGAAGAAATGGAGGTGATAATACCGTTAATCTTCTCGGTTTTCTGGGATACTACAGAAAGAGACTCTGCGGTTTCCTCTGTAATTCTTGCTCCCTTATTTACCGCCTCAATGGTTTCCTCGATTAAGCTGGAAGTGTTCTGAGCCGCCTTTGCAGACTTCTGGGCAAGGTTTCCTACCTCATCCGCTACAACCGCAAAGCCCTTTCCTGCCGCTCCTGCTCTTGCCGCTTCGATAGCCGCATTTAAGGAAAGGATATTGGTCTGGAAAGCAATATCATCAATGGTCTTAATAATCTTACTGATTTCCTGAGACTTCTCGGTGATGTCCTGCATTGCTCTGGACATCTCGTTCATCTTCTGGTTACTGGTTCCTACCGCACTGCCGGTTTCCTTGGAAAGTCCGGAAGCATGCTGAGACATTTCCGCTGTTTCCTTGATTTTTACGGAAATATCATTCATGGTTGCGCTGAGCTCTTCGATGGAAGATGCCTGCTCCGTTGCGCCCTGAGACAGGGTCTGAGCGGAACCGCTAACCTGCATAGCGGAAGAGTTTACCATATGAGAGCTGTTCTGAATTTCTCCCATGGTTACATTTAAATCGTCTAAAATATCGTAAAGGCTGGTAAGTAACGGCTCATACTCCCCGTTATAAAGCTGGGTATTCCAGAATTCGAAGGAGAAATTTCCCTTGGCAATCTGTTCCAACTTTCCTGCCAAATCCTGAATAATGCTTCGGATTCGTTCCACAACCTTTTCCATGCTCTTGGCAATCTGTCCGATTTCATCCTGGTAAGGATAATTGATTTCCTTGGAGAAGTTACCCTCTGCCACGGATTCTCCCACATCGGCAATCTTCTTTAAGGGGGTTAAAGACTTCTTGATAAAGAAATAGCTGAATCCTACCAAGAGTGCAATTCCCAGAACAGAAAGGGGAATTGCCAGCATAATCATATTACTGATTGCCTTGGTATATTCCTTTTCTGAAACCTCGATGGCTACCCACCAGGTTACGCCTTCTATCTTTAAAGGACGGGCATTAAACTGTACCAGGTCTCCATTTTCATTTTGAATATGGGTATTGAAGGGTTCTCCCTGATCCAGATAAGATTGAAGCTTTTCCATGCTGTCCGCAGGAAGAATATCGCTTAATTGCTTACCCTTAGCCTCTTCGTTCATACTGAACATAATGTGACCGTTGGTATCAAAAACATTGCTGTACAAGCTCTGGAAACGCTCGTCCTTCTGCTCAATGATTTCAAAGGAAGACATATCCATATCGATGATAACGATTCCCTTAAACTCATCCTTATACATAATCGGTTCAATAACGGATACGATCCATCCCCCTGTTGCACTTTCATCCTCATAGGCATTGGTCAGATTTAATCCCTTATTCTCCTTTGCCTTTAGGTAATAATCCTTCTGAGAATACATGCTGTAAGGGTAAACCATCAGCTTTCTCTTCTCCGCATCGGTTCTGCTCATATAGGGGGCGTAGTTTTCGATACCCTGATAAAAAGCATTCGGCTCCAAGAAAACACCGATTCCCACATAGGAGTCATTATTGCTTAAAGAAGAATAAATAGAGTCCAAAAGGGTGGTCTCCGCATTGTAACGGCTGGCGGGAATTGTTGCATCCACAATACGGGAGCGGAACATGGTTCCCGCCATACCGGTGGGCTCTAAAATATTGTGCTGATCATCCTCAATGGTCCAAAGATGGGAGGGAACGCCACCTGCCATATCATTTTGATCATAGATACTTACAATGCCTTCTTTAATGGTATTCGCTGTAACCTCTGCCTGGGTAACCACGTTATCCAAATCAGCAATTCCTAAACGAATTTTATCATCCATATTTCCCCGTAAAGCACCATAAATTGCGGTTCTTCCCATGGAAATAATAGCAATACTTAAGCCTGCCATTAAAATTATGCTAAGAAGTCCTATTGCCACAGACATTCTTGTACTGAGCTTCATCTTTTTCCAAAAGGATGTCCCAGTGGTATTGCTTCTTTTTTTCATTTTGTGTTTTTCCTCCTTGAAAAATACTACTTCCTGTTTTCTTCTCTAATTCATCGTCCGACTTAGCCTTTTTTATAAGGTATTTTTCGTTAAGAATATAAACAGCCTCTTGGGACTCAGCATTATCCCTAAGCCGGGGGGGTGCAGTTTCTCAAGAGGCTGTCTATTTATTTTATGCTCAAGCTTAAGTTTCTGATAAATTTTTAATATATGATAAATCGCTCATTCTATCCTATACTGTCCTATTTTCATGAAAGCTTAATACATATTTTTATGAAAACTCATTTTAAGTGTATTCTGATTAATCCTCGTTCTTTAATTGAAAACGATTTACCAGATCATTCATGATGTTGGCCTGGCCGGAAAGCTCCTCAGAAGCTGCCGCAGACTGCTCTGCCGTTGCGGTATTGCTCTGTACCACAGAGGAAATCTGATCGATTCCCATAGTCAGCTGAGAAACGCCTCGAGCTTCCTCCTCCGATGCGCTGGAGATGTTTGTGATAATGTCGTTAATATCCTTCGCATGGTTGGATACGGTTGTCAAGGATTCTGCGGTTTCTTCCGTAATCTTGGCTCCCTTTTCTACCGCTTCAATGGTTTCCTCAATAAGACTGGAGGTATTCTGAGCCGCCTTTGCAGACTTTTGAGCCAGGTTTCCTACCTCATCCGCAACCACTGCAAAGCCCTTTCCTGCTGCACCGGCTCTTGCCGCCTCAATAGCTGCATTCAAAGATAAGATATTGGTCTGGAAGGCAATGTCATCAATAGTCTTGATAATCTTACTGATTTCATTGGACTTCTCGGTGATTTCCTGCATTGCCCTGGACATTTCTTCCATCTTTTGATTACTGAGACCTACCGCCTCCTCTGTTCTTTGAGAAAGTCCGGAAGCCTTCACCGCCATTTCCGCAGTTCCCTTAATCTGGGTGGAAATGTCGTTCATGGTAGCACTTAATTCTTCAATAGAAGAAGCCTGTTCCGTTGCACCCTGAGAAAGTCCCTGGGCACCGGAGCTTACCTGCTCAGCACCGGCATTAACCTCCTTGGCACTGGTCTTAATCTCCGACATGGTTTTATCTAAATCATTGGTGATTTCCTGAAGGGAGGTAAGAAGAGGACGATAAGCTCCCGGATACTGCTCCGCATTGTCCAAAGAAACACGGAAGTTTCCTTTTGCCAATTCTCCTAATTTCTCGGAAAGATCGGAAATGATTTCCCGAACATGCTGCATAACACTCTGGATGGCAACCGCCAAATCTCCGATTTCATCCTGCTGATCGTAGGAAACCTTTACATCAAAGTTTCCTTCCGCAACAGCTTTTCCTGCCAAAGCGATTCCCTGTAATGGATTTAAAGCCCTCTTAATTAAGAAGAAGCTGATGGCAATCAAAATCATAAGACCTACAATACTGAAAACGGCACACATGATGACCAACTGATTTCTGGCTGCCATAAATTCACTGTCGGCGATACTAATCATAGACCAAAGAGTGGAGCCGTGAATGGTTAATGGACGGAAGTACATTC
Organism: Oribacterium parvum; assembly: GCA_938022235.1. GTDB lineage: Bacteria > Bacillota > Clostridia > Lachnospirales > Lachnospiraceae > Oribacterium > Oribacterium parvum_A. Next base: position 7,349 of record CALIEL010000408.1, on the reverse strand, counting down.
TCTCTTTTACCCCCTCTGCATTCACCACCGTAGCCGTAAATGCTTCCTCCTTATCCATATTTTGGCGAAGCATTTCATAGGTATCCTTATCCAAAACTTCTTCCAGCTTCTTTCCAATTGCCTCTTCCTTCATGGAATACAAAAAGCTTCCGTTTGCATCTAAGATATTGGTTGCCAAAGAGGGAAAACGCTCATCGGTCTGCTGAATGGTGCTGAATACTTTGGTGTTAATATCCAGAATAACCGCTCCCACAAAGGCATTGTTTTCATCAGTAATAGGATTTCCCAAACTGATCATCTGAATATCCGGATGAAGGGTATCGCTATACACATCGGTTAATACCATTTCTCCGGAATCCTTTGCCCCATTATACCAGGAAGAGTCCTTGTAAAAGCTGTACTGGTAGGCCATAACCCCCTTCTTTTCCAAATCCTCTGCGGACATATATACCCCGTAATCGGAAACATTGTCGGAGAAACCGTTTGGCTCAAAGAAGATTCCTGCTCCTACCAAATCCTTATTGTCGGTTAAGGCGGACTGTAAAGAATCTAAAATCACGGTTTCCGCATTGTAACGAGAAGCGGGAAGCTCCGCATTCACAATTCTGGAGCGGAAGGTCGTTGCTCCCATCCCCGGATTATTGACTACTTCCCCGGTAGCTCTGTCCTTTACCACCCACTGATTCTCCGGCGCCTGTCCAATGCCGTCATGCTGACTGTGCATGCTGTGAATGCCGTTTTCCAGTGTCATGGAAATAGACTCCAAACGAGAAATAACCTGTTGCAAATCTCCAATGGCCATGGTGGCCTTATCGTTTAAGTTGTTGTCCAGAGCTGAGCTGATGGAATGCTCTCCTGTCTTAATGATTGCCACACTCATGGCAAAAAACACCAATACACTGGCAATTCCCAAAATCATCGATAATCTTGTGCTGATGGAAGAACGCTTCTGCTTCTGCTCTATCCCAATACCCTTTTTCATTCTGTTCTTTCCTCCTTGAAAAAACAATCTCTACACCGTATCTGCTTTATTCTGTCACGTTAATAAGCCACGGTATAAATCGGCGTTTTTTCAAAAAGGCATAAGAAGAATTTATAGATTGAACAATCTTTTTTTACGGTTATCTTTTAAAAAAAAGAAATCTCTGTTTGGTTTAGATTAATAAATTACCAGTTCATTTCTTTATATAAGTACTCCTTTAAGCGAAAAAGCGTATAAAGAGGGATAGACCAAATGTGCGTTTCTCCTTCCTGATTATCTCCCACATTTTTCAGAGAAGTTTTGATTGCCATTCTAGGATGATATCGTTTACAAAAGAGCTGTAAACTTTTTGCCTTAGTATTATCCGCTGATTTCACTTCAACGGGAAGCAGAACGCCTTCATAGTCCGTAACAAAATCCAACTCTGCATTAGCATTACTGCGCCAAAAATAGGCATCGATTCCCATACTTTGAAGTTCCGTATACACATAATTCTCCGTTAAAGCACCTTTAAAGCTGATATAGGATTTATTCCCTTCCAGCACTGTCCTATAATTAAGACGTGCCTTCCTTCGCAAAAGCCCCACATCCGACATATACACTTTGAAATAAGAATGATCTGCCATTCCTGCCAAAGGAATCTCCGGTGTGGTAATCAAATTTAATTTTCCGGCTATCCCTGCGTTGACAAGCCACTCCAAGGCATCCTCCAGATCCTTTGCCCGTGCTCCCTGTTTTACATGAGAAAAAATAAATTTATTGTTTTCTTTTGCTATCTGTGTTGGAATAGAGTCCCAAATCAGCCTTAGTTTCACTGCAGTATCTTTTGTGGTATGTTTTCCAAAATCATCCCCATAATCTCGCAAAATTCTGTCCTGTGTTTCTTCCACAGCTTTATAATCATGACTATCTACCCAGTTTTGTACCGCCTCAGGCATTCCTCCCACAATAAAATAATTCTTCAGGTATTTCTCTAAAGGTTCTGTGTATAAAGAAGGCAGCTCTCTTTCCAACGGATGCTTTTTAATCCCCTCCAAATATCGTTCACCGCCATCAGCTCGGACAAACTCTTCAAAGCTCATAGGATACATCTCAATACGATCCACTTTTCCCACGGGAAAGGAAATCCCCTCTTGCCGTAAAGCCACTCCCAAAAGAGAGCCTGCTGCAATCAAATGTAATTCCGGCATATCCTCACAAAAATACTTTAATGCCTGTATTGCCCGAGGGCAGTCCTGAATCTCATCAAAAAAAACCAATGTTGTTCCGGGAATAATTTTCTTTTGAGAAACTACTGTCCCTAATTCGTCTAAAATTCTCTTTACATCAAAGTCATAATCAAAAACAGAATGAAGTCCCTCATTTCCATCAAAATTAAAATAGGCAAAATCTATAAACTCTTTCTTAGCAAAGTCCTTTACCAAGAAGGTCTTACCACACTGACGAACTCCGGTAAGAAGCAATGGCTTTCTGTTTTTCTTATCCTTCCATGTTTTCAATTGTAAATATGCATTTCTCTCCATGATTAAGTCCTCCGCTACTATCTTAGCATTTTCATAGAGATAGAGAAAGAAATAAATTGCGTTTTTCGATGGAATAATGTTGTTATATTACGTTTTTTCAATCGAATAATTGTTATATGTCACACTTTTTCGATGGAATAATGGGGATTCCGCGATGATGCAGTATGGGGCTGTAATCGGAGCACGCTCCCGCTAACTTCGCCTTCGTAGTGAAGGACTGTATTCTTTGTGGCGATGCGCTCTGATGCAGTATAGGTCTGTAATCGGGGCACGCTCCCGCTAACCTCGCCTTCGTAACAGTACTAACTTCAAGCTTCGCTTTAGCTCGCTTTCAGTAAGTACTGACGGGCTCAGATTGCCCCTATTACAGACCTATACTGCATCTATCGCTTCTTTTATTGATTTTTACAGTCCTTCACTTGATTAGCTTTCAGTTAGTACCGGCGGACTCAGATTGCCCCTATTTCAGGCCTGTACTGCATCATCGCTTCTTTTATTGTTTTCATAGGCCGTCACTTAATCGACCTTCAGTAAGTACTGGTAGAAAAAGATTGTCATTATTTCAGTCCCATAATGCAATAGAATTTCAAATTCCCAATAAGAACCATCTTATACTTTATATTCGATACTTATTATAAATGAAAAAAATAGAGAGCCTTCTATAATAGACTCTCTATTCTTTGTATTTCAGAGTATCACTCGTTAAATCTGTAATCACTCTTTTAAGATTTTTATATCACATTTTGTTTAAGCTGTTCTTTGTTTTAATCTTCCTTTAACTGGAAGCGTCTTACCAAGTCGCTTAAGATATTGGCCTGTCCAGAGAGCTCTTCGGAGGCAGCTGCAGATTCTTCCGCTGTTGCGGTGTTGCTCTGTACTACGGAGGAAATCTGGTCGATTCCTACGGATACCTGCTCTACCGCTCTGGACTGCTCTACAGAGGCTTCCGCAATCTGATTTACCAAATCTGTTACCTTGCCTGTACCGCTTACCACTCTCTGTAAGGATTCTGCGGTGCTATCAGCAAGAACAGTTCCCTGCTCTACCGCCTGAAGGGTTTCTTCAATTAACATGGTGGTATCCTTCGCAGCGTTTGCAGACTTCTGAGCCAAATTTCCTACCTCATCCGCTACAACCGCAAAGCCCTTTCCGGCTACGCCGGCTCTTGCCGCTTCGATTGCCGCATTCAGCGCCAAAATATTGGTCTGGAAGGCAATATCATCAATGGTCTTGATAATCTTACTGATTTCTCCGGACTTTTCATTGATGTTTTCCATAGCAGCCTTCATCTGCTGCATCTGCTTGTCGGAATTGCTTACTTCCTTACCGGCATTTTGTGCCTCTGCATTAGCCAGACGGGTGTTCTCCGCGGTCTTCTTAATGTGCTCGGAAATATCGTTTACGGTAGCAGAAAGCTCTTCGATGGAAGAAGCCTGCTCTGTAGCACCCTGAGAAAGTCCCTGGGCACCGGAGCTTACCTGCTCCGCACCGGAATTTACCTGTACCGCACTCTGCTGAATCTCCGCCATGGTACCGGAAAGATCTGTGGAAATATTGTTAATGGAATCAAACAGTGGACGATAGGCACCGCTATAGTACTCCGCATTGTTCATTTCCAAATTGAAATTTCCCTGGGCAAGCTGATTTAATTTCTCGGAAAGGTCTCCTATGATAGAACGGATTCTGGAAACCACATCCCCCATGGAATGCATTAAACGTCCGATTTCATCCTTGCTCTTATAGGAAAGATCCATGGAGAAATCTCCTACGGATAGCTTTTCCCCTACTTCTGCAACCTTCTGCAAGGGCTTTAAGAAATGACCAATCAACAGGACACATGCCAACACAAGAATAAATACCGTGCTGAGACCTGCCACGATGCCAACATTTCTTAATCTGTCCACTTCCTTACTATAATCGCTGTGAGAAATGCTGAGTCTGGTCCACCAGGTACTGCCTTCCATATCGATGGGGTAATAATACTCTCTTCTTTCCTGTCCATTCTCATTGACAATATTAATAGCAAAAGCTTCTTTAGATTCCATCTTCTCGGAAATGGCAGCGCTTGCCTTCTCCGGGAGAAGCTCCTGCAAAGTTTTTCCGTTTACCGCTTCACTTTTACTGTGAATAAGCCCCTCTCCGTCAATCAGGTTCACAAACATGGAGGGAAATTCCTCATCGCTCTGACTTGCAGTAAGCAAAACCTATTCCTTAACGTCTAAAAGAATAGTTCCCAGGAACTGATTGTTCTTGATAATAGGATGATAAATGGCAAACATTCTTTCTTCCGGCTTGCTAATATCTCCGTAAACCGGTGTGATAAAGGTAGAGCCCTTTTCCTTTACCGCCTTATAATAAATTTCATCCTGATAATTGGAATAAGGATGGTTGGTAATCGCTCTTTTATCCAGATCGTCTTGAGAAAGAATAGGAGCATAATTTTCTATACCCTGATAAAATGCATTCGGCTCAAACAAGATACCGATATCTGCCAGATTCGGTTCCGTTTTCAGATTGGCATACAGTGCATTTAGAATCACCACCTCCGCATTGTAACGGGAGGCAGGAAGAAATGCATTTACCACACGGCTTCGAAAAGCTACATTCTCCATAGGAGTAATGCTCTGAGGATTTCCATCCTCATCGTTAATGGTCCAGGGATTGCCGGGAACCCCTCCCACCTCATCATGCTGATCAAAAACAAAGCTGATACTTGCCTCAATATTATCTGCTGTGGCATTCAGCTTGGTTATCAAGTCATCCAAAGTATAGGAAGCCTGCTCCACCTTATCCGCCATATTGGCATCTACTTTTTTGTTCATAGATAATCTAAAGCTATGTAGCAAAAAATACAGTAAGCAAAGCAACATTACAAAGGTCAGCCCACCGATAATCAATGACATTTTCTGCCCCAGTCCAAAGTTCTCCAATATAGACCCCTTCATTTCTTGTTTTTTCTTCACGTTTTCATTCCTCCTTGAATTTCGAACTCCTATTTTTATTGTCGATCTTATAAGCTCATAAATTCATCGGCGTAGCCCATACTTATATAAGAGAATCCGTGCTTTCTCAAAGGATTTTCCCTGTCTGTGAAAAAGATTCAAGAAGCTTTCTTGTACTTTCTTTCTGAAAATGCTATTATGCAAAAAACTTTCTTCTTAATTATATGGAAAGATTTTCAAATTCCGCTAAAGGATAATAAGGCCCAAAAAAGCAAAACACGAAAACAGGAAGAGTAAAGACAGAATTCTAAAAAAAGCAAAAAGAAAAATCTGCTTTTCTCTTATAAAAAAGCAAAACTGTCCGATATTGTGTTGAGCTAAAAAACAGAGAGAAAGGATAGCTATGTCATTATTTTATGGAAATGGAGTAGCCCTCACGGAGAAGACCCTGGATTTACTCTGGGGACGGCAGAATCTTACGGTAAACAATATTGCCAATGTGGATACGCCGAATTACAAGTCAAAATATCTCACCTTTGAGAATGAACTTCTCCACCGCATTTCTACTGCGGAGCAGGGTGGACGGAAAAAAGTCGCCATCGGGAATGCAATACAGTCCCAGAGGGCAAGAATTCACAGCACAAAAAACGAATCCAGTCGACTAGATGGAAATAACGTGGACATGGATCAGGAACAGGTGGAGCTTGTTAAAACCACCTACGCTTACCAGTATATGGTAAACTCTGTAAACAATGACTTAAGAAGACTTATGGCAGCAGCAAAGAGCTTCTAGCCCCTTTTCCATAGGATGATAGGAAGAGGAAAATGATGATTTCAGGAAGAAAGGATGCTTCCGAACTTTTCTGGAATACTGAGTTTTTCTCCCTTTTATGGAGGAAATGGGAATAGAAGCACTGCCGAAAGGGCAGTGTTTTTTTTCGGCATTTTCCAACTTTGCCTTATGGCAGTAGGGATTTTGCCGATAGATAACGAGGATACTGCTGTGCAACAGAACACAGTTTAGTAAATAGGAAAAGGTGGTAAAACTATGGATAGTACAATGGAAGGAATGCTGGACACCTATCTCTTGGAGACAGAAGCGCTCCTGGATAAGTTGGACGAAATGCTTATCGCAGACGAAAAGGTAGGGGATTTCTCCACAGATGACGTAAATGAAATTTTCCGAATCATGCACACCATTAAGGGTTCCAGTGCCATGATGGAGTTCACTCCTCTCTCCAATATCGCTCACCATATTGAAGACATGTTCTTCTTTATTCGTGATAAGGGAATTGATTCTTTAAGCGGAGACCAGAAAAGTGAACTTTTCGACTTAATGTTCCGTTCTGAGGATTTTCTTCGTAGCGGACTGGAGAAGGTAAAGGCCGGCGAAGAGTTGGATAACAATGTTGAAGAATTTGCAGGTTCCATCAATGCTTTCTTGGCAAAGATTTCCGGAAAAGCTCCTGCTGACTCCGCTCCTGTTGTAGAAGCGGCAGACAGCACAAAGGCTTCCGGTGAAAATCGCAATCTTCCGAAGGATGATAAGGCTAAGAAATTCATTCATGTCTTCTTAGATGAAGGAATCGGCATGGAAAATCTTCGTGCCTTTATGATTGTAAATGCAATCAAGGAATTTGACTTAGAGTTCCGTTATTATCCTGCAGATATGGATAGCAATCCGGAAACAGCACAAACCATTATCGATGAAGGATTTTTCCTTGCCTTCGATAGTGACGAGGACTGCGAAAAGGGTGAGAAAATCTTACGGGAGCAGAGCCATATCCTCTCCTATGAGCCGGTAGAGGCAACAAAGGCTGAGGCAAAGGCTGAGGTTAAGAGCGCAAATGCAGAAAGCAGTTCCGCACCAAAGGCAAGTAAAGAGCCTACAGCGGCTCAGCA
>CALIEL010000407.1 GCA_938022235.1 Oribacterium parvum | reverse complement strand
GATGTGCTGTGCACCGATAAGACCGGAACCCTTACCATGGACAATGTTGTTTTGCAGAAATATATCAATGTCAATGGAGAGGATTCCTATGTGGTTTTGAACTATGCATGGATGAATGCATACTATTCTACAGGGGTAAAGAACCTCATTGACCGGGCTATCCTATCCTACGGTGCGGAAAGCGATGTGCAAAAATATGCCGGAGGCTATGTGAAGTCCGATGAGATTCCCTACGATTTTGAACGTCGTAGAATGAGTGTGGTGATTTCCAATCCGGGAGGAGAACATTTGGGAGAGGAGACGGAAGAAATTCTTCCCAAGCCTCAGGATGAGGTATTGATTACCAAAGGAGCTTTGGAATCCGTACTTTCCTGTTGCAGCCGTATTCGGGTGAAGAAGGAATACATGGACATTCACGAAGAAGACCTTCAGAAGATCAATGCCCTTTCCGAGAAGTTAAATCATGAGGGAATGCACGTCATTGGGGTTGCCGCAAAGAGGAAAAATGCAGGAGACACCGCCGTTTTCCATGCGGAGGACGAAACGGATATGACCTTCCTGGGCATTATCGCCTTTCTGGATCCGCCCAAGCCGGATGCCAAGGAAGCCATTCACGGACTGTATGATGCAGGCGTACAGGTAAAGGTCATTTCCGGCGATGCCCCCGTTGTGGTGGAGCACGTATGTAAGCTGGTAGGCATGAAGGTAGGAGAACAAAATGCGGTAACCGGCTCCGACTTGGAAAAGATGAGTGAGGAAGAGCTTTCGAGTGTTGTAGAGAAAAAAGACATTTTCGCCCGTCTCTCTCCTATGCAGAAGCAGCGAGTGGTGGATGCCCTTCGGAAAAACGGACATGTGGTGGGCTATATGGGAGACGGCGTAAATGATGCGCCCAGTCTTCATGATGCGGATGTAGGCATATCCGTGGACAATGCCACAGACGTTGCCAAGGCCAGCGCGGATATTATCCTCTTGGAGAAGAGCTTAACCGTCATTTTAAACGGTATCTATGAGGGAAGACGAATCTACGGAAATATCCTGAAATACATGAAAATGGCATTATCCGGTAATTTCGGAAATGTGTTCTCCGTATTGATTGCCTCGATATTCTTGCCCTTTTTACCCATGTTGCCCCTGCAGATTTTGATTCAGAATCTCATCTATGACTTTACGCAGATTGCGATTCCCTGGGACAATGTGGACGAAGAATTCCTGCAAAAACCCCATAAGTGGAACAGTGCATCCCTTGTGTCCTTTATGAATGTGATGGGTGGCGTGTCCTCCGTATTCGATGTGATGACATTCCTGGTACTTTGGTTCCTTTTAGGCTATAACAGCCTTTCCATGCAGAACTACTTCCAGACAGGCTGGTTTGTAGAAGGTTTGATTTCCCAAATCCTGATTGTGCAGTTCATTCGTACTTCGAAGCGACCGATTCTGGATTCCAAGTGCGACTCCAGACTGGCACTGGCCTCAGCACTGGGTATTTTTGCGGCAATTTCCATCCCCTATCTTTTTCATAATCTGGACAATACGGTATTTACGGAAATGCCGATGGATTATTTTGCGTATTTGCTTCTTATCCTTGCACTGTATAGTTTTACCATTGAAACAGTGAAGAAGCTGTATATTAAGAAGTATGGGGAGTGGCTATAAGGCAAGCAAGTACTATTCCAGTTCCATTGTGAAAACAGCAATGTCCTTTCGATTTAATTTGTCTAAGGCCTTAATAGCTAACAAGGCAGGCATATCCAGCTCATGTATAAGCTGGATATGCCGGTGACCAGACAATGTAGTGATAAAGGAGAATGGGATTGGGGGGATGATTCTGCATACCTCATGAAGTGAAACTCTCCGAGACAGGAGATCTAGTTGTTGATATTCCACAGGAGTTTACAGAAAGTATTCACAAAACAATTCCTTGGAATTATCTTCATTCTTATCTTCTCCGACTTAACCATTGTTTTTCCTCACTGTCGCTGTTCCGATCATAATTCTGTCTCTCCCGCCATTTCCATGTATCGCTCCAGTCGAGCAAGCATTTTGTCCAAGCTAAAGTAGCCCGATTCTCTTGCGACTTCCGTACCATCAATCTCGGCTATGACTGTTGGAACCGATAAAATCCCTTTCTGAGCCGCCTCCTCCTGATGATCTTCAATCGGGAGATAACTATAATTCACCGTAGGATGCGCCCGCTGCCATTCCTCGAGCTTGCGTCTGATTGCCACGCAAGGCGCACAGGTCTCCGAGCCGTATTGTTTTACTTCGATTCTCATACTTTCACCAT
>CALIEL010000406.1 GCA_938022235.1 Oribacterium parvum | reverse complement strand
CCATCCTAAAGGAATTTATTCAGTGGGGTGTAACATATGTTTGACAAACCTACAATCTATTGTTGTTCAGGATGAATGAACTGTCTCTTTTCTTTTTGATCTGCTGACAGAATCTTCCCTTTTCCCCTTTTAAAAATTCCTTTGCTTCTCTAAAAGATAGGAGGATAGTGCAAAAAATCCGGCAGATAAGGCTACAATCATCCCGTAAAAAATCGGATCTTTGTACTCCCAGGATATTGTGGCGGCAAGCTCCGGCAAAGCGCTGAACAGATATAAAAAGAGGCAAAAGAAGGCAATAATGCTGACTACTAGAGCCAATGCCTTTCCTTTAAACATACTGGCCTGTACCGTAACACATAAAATTGCCATGGTGGAAAGAAAAACCCAAAAGGCCGCTGCAGTGGCAAGAAAACGAATCACATAAAGACTTAACTCTCCAAAACCCTTTCCGCTCAAAACTAGATTCCAAAACATTTCAAAAAAATCCTTATATGTATCCATATCAATGCCAAAGTAAGCTACATTAAAACTAAAAATCAGCACAATTACTACTCCTGCCAAAAAGGTACTGACCAAGCTTTCAACGATCTTTGCCAATAAGAAATAAGCACTGTGTTTTGGCAGCATAAAAAGCATATAGCCCTGGGTGGTATTTAAATCCTTGCTCAGACTGGCCATGCTGGATAATCCCAGAATGAAAATCACCAGAAAACTGAAGAAAATCAGCAAGCCTGCACCAAGACCGGCTACAACGAAATTATCCGTTGCCGTCCCCAGCATCACAAAGGCCTGGGAAATAAAAAGGGCAAAGCCGCAAAGAATCTTCATAAAGGCGGTTTTTTTCATTTCATATTGTATTAATGTCAGCATTTAGCCCTCCTTCTTTTTTCCCAAAAGACTTCTGTAACGTTCTGTAAGATTCTGCCCCTTATTCTCCTGCATCCTCTCAAGCTGTTCCACGGAAAGAATTCTTCCCTGATGGAAGAAAATGGCAAATTGAATATAGTCCTCCACCTCTTCCACCAAGTGGCTGGAAAGAAGGATGGTGCTGTTCTCTCGCTTCTTTTCTAAAATCATTTTTTCGATTTCTTCTCTGGCTAGAAGATCCACTCCGTTAAAGGGCTCATCCAAAAGTATCAGCTTCGCATTTCGGGCAAGGGTTGCCGCGATTCTTGCCTTCTTATCCATACCTGTGGATAAGGCCTTAAAGGGAAGCTTTAGGGAAATATCCATCTCCTCCAGCATTCTCTTGTACTCTTCCTCCTGAAAATCCGGAAAAAAGCTTTTATGATACTTCCCATAGTCTTCCACCGTCATAAAGGGATAGGCCTGACTTTCTGTAGGCAGGTAGGCAATGTCTTTTCTACTTTGAATGCTTAAGGGCTTTCCCTCAAACAATACCTCTCCACTGCTCTGCTTGGTTAAATCCCCAAGAATCTTCATAAAGGTGGTTTTTCCGGAACCGTTTGGCCCCAAAAGAGCATAAATATTTCCCGGATAAATATGTAAGGTAGCATCCCTAAGAGCAACCTTGGATCCGTATTTTTTTGTTAAATTTTTGCATTGAACCATAGCTTTCTCCTTTAAAGTATTTCGATTCTCTTTCTTTTTACCCTATAAGTAGTAGGGAATCTTAGGGATAAAACATAATTCTTTCTTAAGTATTTAAAAAATATTGCGTTTTAAGGGAAACTATGGAAAGCGATTGCTGCATAATCTTTCCAATCTTCCATGCAAGACAAATTCAATTTTGAATTTGGGGCATAAAAAAAGATATTGCTTTCACAATATCTTTTCTAAAATCTTATTCAGCTACGCCGGATACGGCACGTTCTACTTTTCCGGAACGTAGGCAGGAAGTACATACGTACATCTTCTTTGTACCGCCATCTACCTTAACTCTAACCGATTTCACATTTGCTTTCCACATCTTATTAGATCTTCTATGTGAATGGCTTACCTGATTGCCGAAATGCACTGCCTTCTCACAAATAGCACACTTAGCCATGATTGCACCTCCCTCTTTTAAAAGTTCCACCGCAAAACAGCGACTAAAATATAATAGCAAAAAGAATAGTTTCTTGCAAGAGCTTTCTTGGTTTTTTCCAAAAACTAATGGAAGCTGTCTATCATTTCCCCTTTTACTCTGTCAAATCAATATCCACCAGGTCGATTTCTTCGATATCCTCATCCTCCGGCAGTTCAATTACCGTAGCAGATCTCTCCTTGGATATCTTCTCCTTGGCCTTTGTGTCATTGTTCCGCTTTAAGCTTTCCAGATTCTCTTCCGCCAAATCTTCCGCAGACTTTGTTACCCGACTGCCTCCGGTAATCTTATCAATGGCATCGGGAATCATATCGATAATCTTGGAAAAGGCATCCTCGTTCTTCACCCGGATGAGCTTGGTTCTGCCATCCTGAATAATCAGCATAGCCGCAGGAGTGATTTTGGAGCTCATGGATCCCGCTCCCCCGTCTCCCTTTTTCTGATTCTCCTTCATAAAGGCACCGCTGGCCATTCCGCAGCTTACTTACATCAGAGGAATCAGGGTAGTGTTTCCCACAACAATGGGCTCTCCCACCACGGTTTTCGACTGGACAAAACCATCTAAGCCTTGAAACAGGGCGTTCAGTAATTCTTGTGTATTATGATTTGCCATCATTTCCTCCCATAAAAAGCAATT
>CALIEL010000405.1 GCA_938022235.1 Oribacterium parvum | reverse complement strand
ATAATCAGGGTGTTGATGGAAACGGATTTTCCCGCTCCTGTAGCTCCTGCCACCAGTAAGTGGGGCATCTTTGCAATATCCGTTACCACCACCTTACCGCCAATGTCTTTTCCCACACCGAAGGCCAGCTTCATCTTGTTCTCCAAAAAGGCGGGAGAAGACAGAATATCTCCCAAATATACAACCTGGCTGTTTTTATTGGGAACTTCAATTCCCACCGCAGACTTTCCCGGAATAGGCGCTTCAATTCGGATATCCGCCGCCGCCAAGCGCATCTTAATATCATTGCTTAAGGATACAATCTTAGCTAATTTTACCCCCTGCTCCGGTTGCAGCTCGTAACGGGTAACGGAGGGGCCTACAGAAACATTACTGATGCTTACGGTGATGCCGAAGCTCTTTAGGGTTTCCTTCAAGGTCTGAGCATTTTTCTCGATTTCGCTTCGTTTTTCCTCTTCCTGACTATGGGAACGCTTCAAGAGGGAGAGCGGGGGAAACACATAGGGTTTCGCAGCCTTCTCCGGAACGGAATCCACTGTTAACTCTTCCTCTTTCTTCTCCTGAATACGCTTTTGTAAGTTTTCATTATCGGAAGCAATTCTTCTGCCATCGGCGGTATAGACAACTCTGGAGGAAGGGTCTCCCTGTAAAAGACGCTTCTTCAGCTCCTCTTCATCAAGGGGCTGTTCTTTTATAGGCTCTTGTTTCAAAGACTCTTGCTTTAAAGATTCTTGTTTTAAAGATTCTTTTTTCAAAGATTCTCGTTTCAAGGGCTCTTCCTTAGAAACCGCTTCTATATCGGAAAGTTCCTCCGGGAAAAGCTCTTCTTCCTCCGAAGAATCCGATAATCCTTCCACCGTAAAGGAATCCTCTTTCCAGTCTTCCTTCTTACTGTTTATTAAATCCAGTTCCTCCTTAACACTCAGTAAGTCGGAACGGAGTGCTTCCTTCTCCCTATTTTCTTCCGCCTCTAAAGGAGAAACTTCCCTCTCTTCCTTAAAATCTTCCAAATGAAAGTCGGTGGTTTGAAAATCCGCCTCTCTCTCTTCCCGTCTCGATCTTCTTTCCTCCAAAGCTTCTCTCGCAGTTTGAGAAATTCTCTGTAAATCGTTTTTTGCCCTTCTTCCCGCCTTTTCCGCAGTCTGCACGGAAAATAAAGCAAAGAGACTCATCAGGGGCTTTTCGGTAATCATTACCAAACATAGTAATATAGCGAAAAACAGCACAATCATGGCTCCAAGACTACCTAAAAATTGCTTTAAAAATAAAAGAAAGATTCCGGGTAATACTCCCCCTTCGGTCAATAAATCCGTTAAATCTTCAGGAATACTCTTTCCTAAAATAAGTACAGGAAGAAAAGCTCCCAGAAAAATATACAAGAAGCAAATAAAAGGAATCTTCCTCATAATCATCGGATTGTTTCGATTTGCCATGGTAAATGCAACAAGGAAAAATAAGACAAAGGGAAAAAGAACACTGAAGGACCCGAATAAAAATACAAGTCCCTGTGAAAATCCCTCTCCCACAATTCCGCAAAATCCTAAATTGCTAAGTAGCAAAAGTAAAGAAACAAGGAAGGATAAAATCAAAATGGCTTCTTCTTTGAGTCCTGCGTATGCATTTTGTTCTACATTCCCTTGTATAGCTTTTTTTCTGCTTGTACCTTTACCTGTTTTGTTTTTATTTGTCCTTTTTCTCGCCATAAATCCTCACAACTCCTATTTCTTTCCAGTGCATTATATAACATTTTCAAGACAAAAAAAAGCCAAGGCGCCCCTTGCGATATAGCCCCTGTAGTCCCATCTGAAATAGCCCCTGTAATAAAGATAGCTAATCCAAAAAAATCTAAGGAGTCAGCTATCAAGGAATGGGTCACTAATTAAAGACATAATTGACTTTGTCTTAAATGCAAGATAAAATCTTAAAACAAGTTTTTACTGTGGAAGGGAGAACAGCATGATTCATGTAGCGATTGTCAGTCCGGAAAAATCTTTGGAGCCTATAGAAAAGGTCCTGCAAGACCCCTCCTTCGATTGCCAATTTTTCCCCTATATCTATAAGGACTTAAAGGATATTGACAGCATCTATGAAGACTGTAAAAAGAAATGTGATGTGATTTTCTTTTCCGGCGAACTGGGTTACCACTATATTCACCAGCGTTTTCCGGATAATCGTATTCCTTGTGCTTTTACCGCCTACGAAACCATTGATGTTCTTTCCATTCTGCTGCAATTTCAAATCGAACATCGGGATCAGCCATTAAACCGGGTATTCTGTGACTTCTTAACTGAAACCAACCATTTTATGGACATCCCCAAATATTTACCGGAAAAATCCTGCCCTATCTTTTACAAGGATCATCACTATGATTACAAGCATATTACCGAATATGCCAAAAACCTATGGAGCAAAGGAAAAATTGACTTGATTCTTTCTCGAAGCATCAATAATCTGGGGCAGCTGGATCAGTTGCAGATTCCTTATATCGCCGTCTTCCCTAATGAAGAAATGATTCGAAGCTCTATTCAACACGCCTTGGACGAGCTTCGTTTAGGCAGTATCGCAGAGCAAAATCTCCTCAGTATTTTTCTTCGCCTTCCCTTTACGGAGGAGGTGGAAAAGGAAGAACAGGAATATCGGGAAGCCACTGTTTATAAGTTTTTAACGGAATATCGAAAAGAAAGTCATTTACATTTTGATATCGAAAAAGGCTTTAATCAATTTTCTATCCTTTTGAGCATTTCCATGGAAAAAGATCTGATGCCTATGCTACAGGAATTTCTTTCCGCCTGCAGGAAAAATCTGAACTTTCCTTTCCGTATGGGTATCGGCTTAAGCCATTCTAAGGAACGAAGTCGCTATTATGCGGAGCATGCCCTTTTGGAAAGTAATCGTTACGGAAGAAATGACGCCTTTTTTATGGAAGAGGAAGGAAAGCTGCTTGGCCCTCTTTCCCAGAAATTAAAATTGCTGGCTGATTACAGTAACCCGAAGGCAATACAATTTGCAAAAGAACAGGGTATTCACGAAAGTAATATCCTGAAGCTTATCAGCCTTTTTGAAAACGATCCTCTGCAGGCACTTAGTGCCCAATATATCGCAGAGCTTCTGGCCATCACCCCCCGCTCCGCCAGCAGAATTCTGGCAAAGCTTCTACAGCTAAAGTTAATTCGTCAGGGACAGCTGGAGGAAGGAGAATCCTTGACAGAAAAAAAGAAAATGCGACACGGCAGACCCGCCTTGCATTTTCATTTCGAAGAAGAAGCTTTCAAACGGACGTTTTTTATGGAATAAAAAAGGATTGCGCGACATAAAATTGATTGATTTTCCTCAGTATAGGGCTTTAACAGGGGCAATCTGAGCCCGTCAGTACTTGCGAAAAACGAGTGAAATGAAGTTTTTCGCTTAGTATCTGCTACGTAGGCGAAGTTAGCGGGAGCGTGCCCCGGGTATAGCCCTATACTGCAGGAAAATTCTCTATTGTTCCATATCCTTTTTTATTCCGTAATACTAACGCCCTTCTTTTCCGAAGAAAAAGCATGCGACTGTGCCGGGGCCGGTATGACAGGCAATAGTGCCGCCAATCACGAAGGTCTCAATCTTCGCCTTCGGATAGCGTTCCAGAATCTTCTCCTTTAAGCTTTCCACATCCTCAGGGCAGGCGGAATGACAGAGAAATACCTTCTCCTCTTCCATAAATCCCTTCTTTTCCATCTTGGACAGCAGGTTATTAAAGGCCTGCTTTTTTCCTCTTGCCTTTTCGATAGGTTTTAGGGTTACCTCTTCCGTAATCATGATAATGGGACAGATATTCAGTAAACCGCCAATAAAGCCGGCCGCCTTGGAGATTCTTCCTCCCTGGATAAAGAATCGAAGATCTGAAGTAAAGAAATATCCATGTAAATGATTTCTGTATTCCAGAATCTTCTCAACAAGCTCCTCCATGGAAAGTCCCCGGTCTCTCAAATCTGCTGCCTTATCCACCAAGAGTCCGTAGCCTACAGAGGCGGAAAGAGAGTCTATAATCTCAATCTTTCTATCCGGAAATTCCTCCAGGAGAATGTCCTTGGCAATTTCACAGGAATTTCTGGTGCCGGATATTCCGCTGGATAAGCAGAAATGAACAATATCCTTTCCCGCCTCCAAGCTGGGGCGGAAAAGAGTCATATATTCTTCACTGTTTACCTGGGAAGTCTTACTCTTCTCTCCATTTAACATTCTTTCAAATAATTTCTCCTGAGAAAGGGAGGCATAAAAATCGTCTCTGTACTCCTCTTCATTTAAATAAAAACGAAAGTAGGCTAAAAGAATGTTTCTTTTTTCCGCCCATTCCTTAGAAATATCCACTGTAGAACAACAAGATAAAACATAGCTTTCCATACCGTCTCCATTCTCTTTTTAGATGCTTTTCTTTGCTTATGCTTTGCTTATACTTTGCTTATGCTTTGCTTATACTTTGCTTATGCTTTGCTTATGCCCTTATGTTGTATCTAGGCATTTCCGTTTCGTTATTCCCCTAATACATTTCGAATTGCCACAGGAGTTCTGTAATTCCAACGGTAAATTCGAATTCCGGAACGTCTGGAGGCCGCATTGACCACCTGACCGTTACCAATATAGATTCCTACATGATTTACCACACCTCTCCTGTTGGCATAGAAAATCAAATCTCCGGGACGCATATTTTCACTGCTGACCTTCACACCGGTTCTGGACTGTTCTCTGGAAACTCTGGGTAAAGAAACGCCATATTTACTCATAATCGTCTGAGTAAAGCCGGAACAGTCGCAACCGTGGGTTAAAGAGGTTCCTCCCCACACATAGGGGTTACCGACGAATTGGCAGGCAAAGTTCACCAAATCGCTTCGTCTCTTTGCCGCAATATTGGCTCTATCCTGTGCCGGTCTGTAGGAAATGGCCTCGATTAAACCGTAGTTAACGGTAACATTGTTGTCTCTTGTGGAAACATAGGCTCCCTGATCTCCTTCCTGATCATCTCCGGAGTCCAGGTCCAGCTGTACCCATCCATCCAGCTGATTCACCACGGAATATCTTTGATCTCTTGTAACCTTGGTCCAGGCATTGGATTCCGTACTGGGATTTGCCCGGACGTTTAAGGCATCCGTATTGACCGTTGCCATAACCTGGGCATGGGCAAGAGCCAGCTGCTCCGCTTCCTTTCCTTGCGCCACCAGCTCCGACTTTACATAGCCGGTGATTTCTCCGGAACGGATTTTCAGCCAACCGTTTTCTTCCCCTAAAATATCTCCTCCCGCATAGCCCGGGAATTTTCCGATAATGTTGTCAATGCCCTTGTCGGCAGGGTCGGAACGGATATTGATATAATCTTGTGCCTTGGAAACCCCAAGGTGATCATACTGGTTTATAACCTTTTGCTTTAAATTGTAGCTTCGCGCCTCATCCAAGCCGTATTCCAAACTTACATTTTCCGCACTGGAAGATATATAAGCCTCTTCCACCCCTTCGATGGTATCTGCAGAAATTTTCAGATAATCCTTTCCGCTTCTTCCCAATACAATATATCGTTCCCCCTTGGAACAGGAGCCTAAGGTATTTCCGTCAATCTTCTCCGGAGTAGAACGAATACGAAGCTTTTCCGCCAGGATGGTAACTCTTGGCTCCATATATTCCTTGGCCTTTTCCTTCGCTTCCTCTCCCTCCAGCAAGAACTGCTTGGAAATGTAGCCATCCAAACCGCCGGAACGAACCTTCACCCAGTTCTCCGTTCCCGCTGCGGGAGACTCTAAGATCTCCACTCCTGCTCCATTTTTTAAAATTCCGATAATGTTTTGAATATCATTTTCATTGGGTTGTGAGCGGAAGTTAATAAAACTGGAATCACACTGCACCAGTCCCAGATTTGTATATCGGGAAAGAGCAAGCTCCTCTTCCTCCTGTTTTCTTTCTTCCACCTTTTTGGCAAGCTCGGAGGAACTGGCTTTCTCATCCACTACATCTTCCAGATTGGAAGCGGAAGCCTCTTTCACTACAGGCTTCTCTTTACCTTTTCCGCAGGCCGAAAGACTGCAAAGGAAAAGCAAAATCAATATGGCATATTTTTTCATCGGCAAAATCATATCCTTTCTTTCCCAACGGAAAGCATACTATGAACTCTCATAGCCGGCTTTTGGCTTAAGTACTATCTAATCCTGTAAGCAGATAAAAGCTCCCTGCAGTCCTCTTCTTCCCTGACTGTAACGGTGAGAAAAAAACAGTTCCGGATTCTCCATGGTGCAATAGCCACTAATGGAAATATGCTCTTCCCTTATTCCGGAGTCCAGCGCAATCCTGCGGTTTAAATCCCATAAATCCAGTTGAAATTTATCCTTTGAAATCCTTTGCATAGGAGAAGCTTCATCCTCCCCCAAATCCGGATAATCCTCCAGGAAGGAAAGACCTAAGTCTTCCGAAACGATGTATTGCTCCTTGGAAATACTGGGACCGATGGCAATCAGAATATCCTCAGGATTTGAAGAGAAATGCTTTGACATTTCCTCCACCACATTTCGAAGAATCTTTCCCTTAGTTCCCCTCCAGCCACTATGACAGGCTCCTACCGCTTTATGGATCGGATCATAAAATAAAATCGGAACGCAGTCTGCAGAAAAGCAGGAAAGGATAAGGCCCTCTTCATCCGTGATTAAAGCATCTATCCCCTCATAATCTCTTTCTTTTGTAATGCCCTTTCCCCTGTCCTTCATGCCTACCTTCAGTACCTTGGTTTCATGGCTTTGCTTGCTAAGCACAAAGTCCTTCGGGGCTTTTCCGAAACGCTCTCCGATTCTTCGGAAATTTTCCAGGACGTTTTCCTTGGCATCCTCCACGGAGAAGCTTAAGTTTAAAGAAGCCAAATGTTCCTTGGATACGCCACCCTTTCTGGTGGAGAAGCCATGCTGTAACCCTGTTTCTCTTTGGAAAAGGGGCGATTCCACCATTGGGAGAAGCCCTGTACTGATTTTATATTCCACTAAAGGAAAAGGGTGTTCCTTAAGCTGATTCATTTGTCCTCCTATAGACTTTATGCGTTTTTCTCTTCTTCCAAAATCTTTCGAAGAGCAGAAGCCTCGGGAAGGGGCAAAACCGTGCCATCCAAACCTGCTTTCTTTGCACCCTCGATATTTTCTTTTAAATCATCTATAAAAAAGCAATCCTTTGCTTCCAAAGAAAAATGCTTTAAAAATCTTTCATAAATAATATCCTGAGGCTTCAGGCATTGAAAGGCCGCTGAGTAAAAGATACCGTCAAAATATTCCGATCCGGGAAGCACTTCCTTCCAAATCGGAACCAGGCGCATGGAAGCATTGGACAAAAGATAAAGCTTTCTTCCCTGCTCCTTCTCTTCCTTTAGGATTTCCGCTACACCGGGGATTTTTTTCATATTGAACTTATCCCAGTTTTCAAAACAGCTCTTACAAAGCTCTGCCAGCTCCGGTGAGCTGCATCGTTTCATCCATGCCTTTAAGGCATCCTCCTCGGACATCAGACCTGCATCCAATCTGATCCACTCTCCGGAATAAAACATCACATCTTTGATTTCCTTTATCCAATCTTCTCTATCTGTATATTCTTGAATCACCCATACCGGATCATAGGTGACTAAAACATTTCCCATATCCAAAACCAGATTTTTGTGCATTATTTTTCTCCTTTATTTTAAATGCTCCTCTATTGTACCAAATCAGAGAAAAAAGAAAAGAAATAAAAAACGAAAGAAAAATAGACACAAAAAAACCCGAGCAATGCTCGGGAGTGACGAATCCGGGAATCGAACCCGGGATTCAGCCGTGAGAGGGCTGCGTCTTAACCGCTTGACCAATTCGCCTCAGTCGTTTGAAAACCGACTAGCGTATATTAGCAAATATTTTATCCCTCGTCAAGAACTTTTTCAAAATCTTTGAAAAAATTTGGATATGAAATCTGAATGCATTCGGAATCCTCAATTTGCATGGGATTTTCCGCCTTACAGAGAAGTCCTAAAACGGAGAAGCTCATGGCAATTCTGTGATCCATAAAGCTGGGAATCCTCTTTCCTTCCAAGGAGAAAACAGAGCCTTTTCCCGGAATAATCATTCCGTCCTCCGTTTCCACCGCAGAAATACCCAGGTGCTGTAAATTCTCTACACAGGCCTTGATTCGGTTGGATTCTTTGACCTTAAGCTCTGCCGCATCATATATCCGGGTCTCCCCCTCTGCAATCGTAGCCAGTACAGCCAGCAGGGGGAGCTCATCAATCAAACGGGGAATTAAGTCTCCTCCGATATCCACGGCCTTTAGGGGACCATATTCAAGATAAATATCTCCCCGCTCTTCTCCATAAACTGTAGAGCAGTTTTCCAGGGAAATCTTAGCTCCCATCTTTTCCAATACCGTCAAAATTCCGCACCTGCTGGGATTCAGACCGATATTCTTAAGTCGTAAAGAAGAACCGGGAAGGAAAAATACAGAAGTCATAAAGTAAGCCGCAGAGGAAATATCTCCCGGAACAAGATACTCTTCGGAAAGAGCCTTAAGCTCCTGCCCTCCCTCCAAAGAAATCTCCACTCTGCCATCCTCCAAGGTTTTTGTAGAGCATTTCACACCCATGGCTCCCAAAAGTCGTTCCGTATGGTCTCTAGAAAGACTTGGTTCAATGACAGAAGTCTTCCCCTTGGCATAAAGCCCTGCCAAAAGGACGGAAGACTTCACCTGGGCGGAAGCTACCGGACTTTCATAGCAAATCCCTTTCAAAGGAGAGCCGCTAATCTCCAAAGGAGCCGTGCCCTTTTCTCCCTGCATCTTGATTTTCGCCCCCATCTTTTCCAAGGGAAGACAAACCCGCTTCATAGGACGTTTTTCCAAGCTTTCATCCCCCGTTAAGCAGGAGGAAAAGCTTTGTCCCGCCAAAATCCCCGCCATCAGTCGCATGGTGGTACCGGAATTTCCGCAGTATAAGGCTTCCCCCGGAGCCTTTAATCCGTGAAGGCCAAGTCCTTGGATTCGGACACTGTCCTGCTCCTGTTCTATGGAAACGCCCATTTTTCGGAAAACGGAAATGGTGGACAAACAGTCCTCTCCCGGCAGAAAACCTCTTACCCTGGTTTCTCCCTTGGCCAAGGCGGAAAACATTACCGCCCGGTGAGAAATACTCTTGTCTCCCGGCACCGTTAAACTGCCCTTTATTACTTTTCCCGCTCCCGCGATGCTTTTCATCATTCGATATAGCCTTTCATTTGCAGATAATTTCTCATCAACAATTCCATCTCATCATAATTGATTCGGGAAGCATTAATCATCAAATCATAATTGTCCGGTTTCATCCATTCTTCTCCGGTATAGTAACGATGATATTCTTTTCTTTCCTTATCAATCTTCTTAATACGCTTCTTGGCTTCTTCTTGATCCACCTTGCAATAGTCCATGGTTCTTTCAATGCGTTTTTCCATATCCGCATAAACGAAGAAATCCACATGTTCCTTTCCGGCATCTCGAAGAACCACATTGGCACAACGGCCGGCAATAATACAGCATTCCTGCTCCGCCAGCTCCACTACCACCTGACTTTGAAAACGGAAAAGATTCTCGGGGCTCACAATGTCCTCGGATAAACTGGGCTTCCCCAGTCTGGGCTTTAAGGAATCCACGATTTTAAACAGCACATTGCTTCCGGCTTTCTCATCCGCAAGACGAAAATACTGCTCTCCGATAGCGGTTTTCTCCGAGGTGATTTTTAAAATCTCCTCATCGTAAAAGGGAATCCCCAGGCTTTCCGCCAAACGCTTTCCCACAATTCTTCCGCCGGATCCGTACTGCCTGCCAATAGTTATTACAAAGTCTTTCTTTAACATAGTCTCTCCTCCCCTTCTTAGGATAAAAGAATACGATCGTTGTCCAATGCCTTTCCCGCCTTTGCCATAAAGAGCTCCAGCAGCTTATCTACGGAAAGTCCCTCTCTCTCCTGCCCGAATAAATCCAAAACGATATTTCCCTGATCCATCATCAAGGTTCGGTTTCCAAGCTCCAGAGCCTGATGCATATTATGGGTAATCATCAGACAGGTGATTTTTCTCTCTTCCACAATATTCCGGGTCAGTTCCAATACCTTATCCGCGGTTTTCGGATCCAATGCCGCTGTATGCTCGTCCAAAAGCAACAGCTTCGGCGTTACCATGGTGGCCATTAAAAGAGTAAGAGCCTGTCTTTGTCCGCCGGAAAGCAATCCCACAGGATGATTCATCCGATCCTCCAAGCCCATTTCCAAAAGGCTTAGCTGCTCCCGAAAGAATTCTCTGTCCTTCTTTTTCACTCTGGAAAATAAAGAGCTGTGGGAAGCTCGAAGATAGGAAACAGAAAGATTTTCCTCAATGCTCATGTGAGGCGCGGTACCCATCAGAGGATCCTGAAAAAGTCTTCCGATAAATTTACTCCGCTTATGCTCCTGTAAAAAGGTAATATCTTCTCCCTCTAAAACCACCGAGCCGCTGTCCAATAAAAAGCTCCCGGAAATTGCATTAAAGAGGGTGGATTTTCCTGCTCCGTTACTTCCTACTATAGTCGCAAAATCTCCGGAAGACAAATGCAAATTTAAATCCTGCAAGGCTTTTTTTTCATGAATGGTTCCCGCATTAAAGGTCTTATAAATATGGGATAAACTAAGCATGCTTCTCCCCTTCCTTTCTCTGTCGTTCTATAGCATTTCGTCTTAATCTGTTATATTGTAAAAGCTCCTTCACCTTGGTGGAAGAAATTGCCAGAGCCACGATACAGGCACTGACCAGCTTGAAGGCTTCCGTCGGTACCTTTAAACGTAAAGCCAGTGCAATAATGCTTCTATAAAGCAGAGAACCGAATACCACACCCAAAAGACGCAAAATCAGCTTTTTCTTTCCGAAAATGCTTTCCCCAATAACTAAAGATGCTAATGCCACCGTTACCATACCGGTACCCAAATTTATATCTGCCGTTTTGTTGTACTGGGCAATTAAAGAGCCGGAAAGACCGGTTAAAGCATTGGACAGGCAAAGCCCTACAGTAATGGTAAAGGTAGGATTAATGGAGGAGGCCCGGACCATAGCAGGACTGTCTCCCGTAGCCCGAATCGATAGACCCAGTCCGGTTTTAAAGAACCATTTTAAGAAAAAGCAAAGAAGAAGAACAATAATACTAAGGAGAATCACCACTCCCCACTCATTTAGAAAGGGATTATCTCCTGCAAAGAGCGTAAAAATCGTGTCTGTACCAAAGATGGACAGGTTGGACGAAAAGCCCATCACCGCCAGATTCACGGTATAAAGGCCTGTATTCACAATGATTCCCGCCAAAATACTTTCAATCCCCAGAGTGGTTTGCAAAAAGGCCGTGACAAATCCGGAAAGAGAACCGGATAGCATAGCCATAAAAATCCCCAGAATCGGATGTCCGGAAATTGTAAAAACTGCAGACACTGCCGTGCCTAAAGTATAGGATCCGTCGGTAGAAAGGTCTGCGATATTTAAAATACTATAAGAAATAAATAGTGCCATGGCAACCAGGGCATAAATAAGCCCCAGTTCCACAGCTGTTTTCATAATTCCTACTGTTAAAAATCCACTCATCTTGTATCCTATGATTTAAATTCTTTTTCCGTCTTAATCTCCACAATCTTAGTGCAGAACGGCTTGAAGGCTTCTTTAATCTTATCTAAGGAATAGCCTAATTTTTCGGCAGTTTCCGTATTGACTGTTGCAATACCGTTGTCAAAAGTCTGAACCGGAAGGGTTGCAGTGTCCTTACCTTGGCGAAGTACCTCATCCACCATATCCGCAGTAGCCTTTCCAAGCTGTACGTAATCTACGCCGTAACCGGCAAAGGCTCCATTTAACGCAAAGGAATCCGCTCCGCCGTAGTGAGGAATCTTCGCCTTTATCAGCTTCTCATAGAAGGAAAGCTCTGCCTTCTGAATGGTATTGTCTGTAGGAGTGAAGATCGCATCCACCTTCTCTGCAATCAGTGCATCCACAGCCTGACTCACCTCATCGGTGGTGGTTCCGGTCTTTTCTACTACTTCCACACCCTTGTCAGCCAGATACTTCTTCGCTGCTGCAATAGGCTGCTGAGAGGAGTCTTCACTCTTGGAGTACATAAGACCGATCTTCTTTGCCT
>CALIEL010000404.1 GCA_938022235.1 Oribacterium parvum | reverse complement strand
GAAATGCCAAACCTCATTGAAATCCAAAAGGATTCCTATGAATGGTTTTTGCATGAAGGCTTGAGGGAGGCCTTTGATGATATCTCTCCCATCCAGGACTTTGCAGGACATCTTAGCTTGGAGTTTGTGAACTTCAAACTGGCTAAAGAAGAGGCAAAGTACAGCATAGAAGAGTGTAAGGAAAGAGATGCAACCTATGCAGCTCCCCTTAAGGTTAAAGTTCGCCTCTTTAATAAGGATAAGGAAGAAATCAATGAACATGAAATCTTCATGGGTGACCTTCCTTTAATGACAGAGAACGGCTCCTTCGTCATCAACGGTGCGGAAAGGGTTATCGTTTCTCAGTTGGTGCGTTCTCCGGGAATTTATTATGGGGTAGACCATGATAAGGTAGGTAAGGAGCTTTACAGCAGTACCGTAATTCCAAATCGTGGTGCCTGGATTGAGTACGAAACAGACTCCAATGACGTATTCTTCGTTCGTGTAGACAGAACCAGAAAGGTACCGGTTACTGTCTTTATTCGTGCGCTTGGGGTAGGCTCCAACAAGGATATTCTTGATTTATTCGGAGAAGATCCAAAGCTCTTAGCTTCTATCGACAAAGATCCTTCTGAAAATTACCAGGAAGGTCTCTTAGAGTTATACAAAAAAATTCGACCGGGAGAACCGCTTTCCGTGGACTCCGCCCAATCCCTATTGAACTCCATGTTTTTTGACCCAAGACGCTATGATTTAGCCAAGGTGGGACGATACAAGTTCAACAAGAAATTACATTTTAAGAACAGAATCAAGGGCCATGTATTGGCTGAGGCTGTTTATGCACCGGAGACCGGAGAACAGCTGGCTGAGGCAGGTGCAACCGTTAGCCAGGAATTGGCGGAGCAGATTCAGAATGCCGCTGTTCCCTTTGTTTGGATTGACGGACCTACAAGAACCGAGAAGGTGCTTTCTTCCATGCAGGTGGATATTAAGGAGTGGATTCCCGCTTCCATCAATCCTGAGGACTGCGGCATCAATGAATTAGTATTCTATCCTGCCTTAAAGGAGCTTTTAGCTTCCGTGGAAGGACAGGGAGAGGACGCACTGAGAGATGGGATTCGTAAGAACATCCACAGCCTGATTCCCAAGCATATTACTAAGGAAGACATTTTCGCTTCTATTAACTACTTACTGAATCTGGATGAAGAAATCGGTACAGTGGACGATATTGACCACCTGGGAAATCGTCGTATCCGTGCCGTTGGAGAGCTTTTACAGAACCAGTACCGTATCGGATTGTCCCGTATGGAAAGAGTCGTAAGAGAGAGAATGTCCACCCAGGATATTGATGAAATTACTCCTCAATCCTTGATTAACATTAAGCCCGTAACGGCGGCGGTAAAGGAATTCTTCGGTTCCTCCCAGCTGTCTCAGTTCATGGACCAGAATAACCCGCTTTCCGAGCTTACCCATAAGAGAAGACTTTCCGC
>CALIEL010000403.1 GCA_938022235.1 Oribacterium parvum | reverse complement strand
GGAAATATGATTCCTACGGCTATTTCACAAATCCTGGAGCAGATTGCCAATGCCGTTTTTTCCGTTTTGATGGCATACCTCCTTTTTGCCAAAGGAAAGGAAGCCAATTTGCTTTATAACAACACGGAGTATTCCTATGCATTCGGTGCTATGGGAGGAGCTATCGGAACCGGTGTGGGAGCTTTTATTGCCCTGCTGTTCTTTTTGATGCTTTATTCCTATCAAAGACCAAGACTTAGAAAGAGAGCCAAGAAGGATAGCAGTATGGTGGAAAGCTATGAGCGTTCCGCCCTATTGTTGTTTTCGACCATGGTTCCCATCCTGATTTCCAGCACGGTATACAATATTTCCTCCGTTCTGGATGACTATTTTTATTCCAGTATTATGACTAAGCTTAAGATTCCTACCAAGCAGATTGTTATGGAGTGGGGAATCTTCGGAGAATATCATATTCTCTTTAATATTCCTGTAGCCTTGGCCAATGCCTTATCCTCCTCTTTGATTCCCAGCCTTACTGCGGCTGTTGCTTCCCATGATCGGAAAAAGACCCTTGGACAAATTCAGACCAGCATTCGCTTCAGCATGTTGATTGCCGTGCCCTGTACCGTGGGCATGTGTATTTTGGCGGAGCCTCTATGCAGAATGCTTTTCCCGGGAAAAAATGTAATGCTTTTGATTAATGTAACCAGAATCGGAGCCTTAGCGGTTTTGTTCTATTCTCTGTCCACCATCAGTAATGCCATTTTACAGGGATTGGGACATCTGAATCTGCCTCTGAAGCATTCCGTCATTTCTCTGGTATTTCACTTGGCCAGTTTGTTACTTCTCTTATATGGAAGAACCGGCATCTACGGAGTAGTTGTTTCCAATATCCTTTTTGCCATCATGATGTGCATCTTAAATCAGGCTGCCATAAAACGTCATACCAGATGCGTAATAGACTGGGGAAAAACCGTAGGATATCCTATTTTAGCTTCTCTTATAATGGGAATTTTTGCATTTGGATGCTATTTCTTGATTCATTTCCTTCTTCCGGAAAAGCTGGAAAAGGGAAGAATCGGTTCCGCCCTGTCTTTACTTCCGGCGATTTTTGTTGCGGTAGTTCTCTACTTTGGCAGTCTTTTAAAAATGAATGCCTTTTCTAAAGAAGACCTGGATGAAATGCCTATGGGAGGACGTTTAAAGAGATTTATAAAGGATTAAATCCGAAATTTATAAATGCTTTAAAAGTTGAAAAAATAAAATATGATTAAAGGATGAAGAAAAGAGTAGGGGCAATATGAAGGATTGTATCATTGTGGGAGGCGGGGCAGCCGGTATGGTGGCTGCCATAGAAGCTAAAAGAGCCGGTGCAAAGTCGGTTCTTTTAGTGGAAAAGCAAGCCTGCCTTGGAAAAAAGTTAAGCCAGACCGGAAACGGAAGAGCCAATTATACAAATCTTTCCATGAACGCCAATGCCTATAGAAGCATTCATTCGGAATATATTCCTTCCTTTTTAAAATATTTTGATTGCAGAGATTCTCTGGAATATTTCAAGGCTTTGGGAATCTATCCCAAATTTAGGGGAGACTATGTTTACCCTTATTCGGATCAGGCAAAAAGCATGGTGCAATGCCTGGAAAATGCCCTCCATAATTTGGGGGTAGAAATCTGTCTACAGTATAGGGTTGAAGCAATTTCCTGGACTGAGCATGAAGGCTTTTTCATAAAAGGGAAAAAGCTTGTGCAAAAGGGAGGAGCCGAATCTTCTTCACAGAAGGATAAGGATTCAGATTCTGCTCTTGTTTTCGGAAACAAAGAAAAAAATAAAAAAAAGGAAAAGAATAAAAAAGAAAAAATAGAATGGGAAGAGAAAGAATTTTCCCTAAAAGGACGTAAGCTTTTAATTGCTACCGGAGGTCTGGCTATGGAAGCTCTTGGCGCTTCCGGGGAAGGCTTTGAGATTGCAAAGAGCTTAAACCATAGTGTTTCTCCTCTTTTCCCAAGCCTTGTCCCCATCTATACCAGGGAAGACTATGTTAAGCTTTGGGCCGGTGTTAGAGTAGATGTGAGGGCGGAACTATATAAGGAGCAGGATTTAATTTTTCAGGATGAGGGAGAGTTGCAATGCACGGATTACGGTATTTCCGGCATTATTGTTTTTCAAATGATCCGCTTAGTGCATAGGCTTTTGGAAGAAAAGGCAAAGTTTTCTTTGGAGCTGTCCTTTCTTCCGAAATTCGAAGAGGAGGAGGCCAAAAACTATTTTCTTAAAAGAAAAGAGCTTTTGGAAAAGGAGAAGGGAGACGCCTTTCTTCTGGGACTATTTCCGGAAAAGCTGAGCCAAGTGCTTTATGAAAGG
>CALIEL010000402.1 GCA_938022235.1 Oribacterium parvum | reverse complement strand
GTCCACATTTCTTTCCTCCGGAAGCCTTTCTCCAAGACTTACCGCCTTCAGATAATACTCTCCCTTAGGAAGACCGTGGAGTCGTAAAGTTCCCTCCTGATAAAGCCTGTTTTTCTGCATCAGATATCCCTTTTTGGAGGAATCCAAGTTTTCCGGCTTTCCTAAAAGAGTCTTTACAACACCGTCTGTAATCTCCTCCTCTTTCCCGTTGACCACCAGTTTTCCGCTGAAGGCATTCTTGCCTGCCGCATCCTTATAGAGCATAAATTCCACTCCCGGAAGGACAGCATTTTCAGACCTTCCTGCCTCTTCATGCTGTACTCTTGTGGAAATCTGGAATGCGGTTCTCTCTCTGGGAAGATCTAAAACATTGTCCTTCACAAAGTAAATCTGAGAATCATCCCCCTTCTTTACCACAAAATTGTCCTGGTTATCAATTTGGAAATGCAGTTCTTTCATGGGATGGAGAGACGCGGGAAGGTTCTCGGCCGGCAGGATGCTGTAATCCTCTCCTGCCACCAAATCTCCTGCCACGGTAAAGCCTCCGTTTTCATCGGTGGTATAGGTTTTTTCACTAACCGCCGTTTCTCCCTTGAAAAGACCTTTGATTTTCACCTTAAGTCCCTTCAGCTTTTCTTCGTTTTCCCAAAGCTCTCGCTTTTTGTCCTTCTCCTGATAGCTTAGAAGGGGGTCAATGCCGTAGTGGTTGAAACGAACCCCGGTCACTCTATCCACCTGAGTGCTTTCCTTCTCCAGTTCCTTTGCGGAAAAACGGAAGGGACCGTAAACCTTCTGATCCAGTCGATAACCTCTGGGCTCCTTTACTTCCTTCACATAATAGTCCTGATACCATTCCAGGTTGGAAAAGCTTAGGCGACCTTCTTCGTTACTTTCCTTCACCAAAGGCTTTCCGCTACCGTCCTTTGCAGGATTTTTTCCCTTTTCATCCAAATAAAGTCCATACTGTGCCCCGGACAGTTTCTCTCCGGTATGCTCCGCTTCCTTTACAAGATTTAAGGTTCCCGGAATTCTGGTATTTTTCGCAAATCCCGCTTTTTCCCTGTTGGCTGTTTCAGGAAGTCCCGCCTCTGCTTCCAAAACGCTTTCCAGAGAACGGGCAAGCACTGCTTTTCCATCCTCCTTCGGGCGAACCGCAAAGAAGTACTTTTTCTTCTCCTGCCCGGATTGCTCCGTTTCGATGCTGTAGCCTGTAGGCGCCTTGGTCTCCACGAAGTAGTAGAGTCCCACGGGCAGTCCCTGAGAAAGAGGCTTATTTTCATAAGCAAGATTCTGCTTATTGCCCCCATCCTTCGTGGACAGCTTTCCGGATCCGTCTGTCGTAAAGTCTCCCAGATACAGGTCATTTTCCGGCTTTCTCAGCACAAGATTCGGGTACAAGTCGGCAATCTTTCCGCCCTGCTCCAAAGCCTCCGCCTTGTCCGCCTTTCCGCTGTCCTTTACCTGATAGAGGGCAAATGTAGCCTTCTCCAAAGCCTTTTCATCGATTCTGTCAATCTTTGTTAAGCTTCCTTCTGCAAGAATTCGCTTTGCCTTCACCATCAGACTTCTATCCGCACGTTTTTCCAACGTAATGCCGTGGCTTTCCACCACTTCGATGCTCTTTCCGTCCTTAGACAGACTAAAAAGTGCATAGTCTGTTGTTGCATTTTTTTGATAAAGGATGGACTGAGCCGTTCTTTCCACACGGTAGTACTCTCCGGCCACCGGCTTCTCCAGGGTTTTTTCCGTATTTTCCCCATTATCCCAGGAAAATGCGGGACTCTCTTCCTTTTTGCTTCCATCTCTGTTGGCAAGATAAAGCTTATATGAGGAATGAGACACCGGAAAAGCATTTTGATCCTCTTCCGAAATTAAGATTCGGGTAGGATTATCCTTTAAAATCAGCTTTGCTCCATCAGAGGTATAAAAACCTGCCTCCGGTGAATTGTTTGCCGGCTGTTTCAATTCCAGATTTCCGCTATTGGCATTAATTGTGAAAGAAATTGCCGGCCCCTTTTCATAGCCTCTTGGGGGAACTTCCTCACTAAAGCGATACTCCACTCCTGTCTTTAAGACACCTAGTAAACCACCCTCCTTCTTCATTTCCTCTTCCGTAAGAAGAATATAGGACTCGTTTCCGGCACTGTGCAAGGTATAACGGGAAGAAGTATCCCTACTTTGCAGGAAATCCTCCGTCTTTCCTGTAATACGGAATTTTGCCCCCTTCAGGGCATCTCCTGTCAGAACATTTCCTTCTCCATCCCTCTTTTCAAAGGAGAAGACCGTGGGATAATTCCGAATAACCACCTTGTCCCCGTCCTTTTCTCCCTGATAGTTCAGGGTACTGCTGCTTACAGGAGTGCCGTTAGGAGTTTTCTCGCGCTCTACATTAAAGACAATACGATCGCTGAGCAGATACCCTGTCTCCGTATCAATTTCTTCCAAAGCATACTGTCCCCAGGGTAGGCCGTTTAACTGAAGACTTCCTTCATAAGTGAAACCTCCCTGTCCGTCCGGTACTGCCACCGCAGGAGCAGTTTCCACCTCAGCGCTTTCTCCAAAGCCGATACCGGCAGGATACTCATATACGCCGGCTTCTCCGTCTACCTTCACCATAGGGAATTCCTTAAAGTAATCCCCCTTCATCTCCGGATCCGGATTAATATAGAACTTAAATTTTGTCTTATAACCGGTCTTATCTCCCTTTCCTTTAGCCACATAGGAAACCTTAGGAAGTCGAGGATTTTCTTCCTCGTAAATCTTCTTAATCTCTGCGGAACCGGTTTTATACTCCTCCCTTTCTCTAAAGTTATAGAATGCATCGGAAATTTCTTTTCCTTCGTAAATCGGTTTGATTTCTCGCCTTCCCGCATCCTCCTTATAGGGTCCGAAAACTCTTCTATCTCTTTTATAACCTGTAGGAGCTTCCATCTCCATCAGGTAGTAAATATTTTCTGTAGGAAAATTTGAATCATATGCCTCACCGGAAAAACGCACCTGTCCCTTTGCATCGGTAACGCCGTAGTCATGGGCCATACCTAGAAGGGCATCCTTACTTGCCGTTTTCAAAAAGGGTAAGTATTTCTCTTCAAAAAGGCCAAACTCCGCTCCTGCCAGGGGAAGACTTACCTTATTATCTGCAAGGGAATCCTTCTTGTTAATGACATAGCGCACCTTCTTGGAGCCGGTGGAATAGTCAAAGGACTGGGCCTTTATCGACTTTTTCGCAATAGAATCCGGGGCTCCGGAAGCCTTTTTCACATATACCACATTTTCAAAAGGTGGTGTCGTATTTTCAATATCCGCCGTAATATCCGTGGAATAAGCCAAAACATAGGTATCGGTAGTGGAATTCTTTAAAGTGATTTCCAGCTCTGTCACCAGGTCATGCAGATCATCAAAATGACGAAGTCGCTTGGCTTCCCACTCCGTATCCGGCACAAGGGTAGCATTGTTGGGATCATTTACATCTCCGTTAATCTCTATAGAATGATCCTGATGCTTTACTCTATAGAGCTTAATGGACTTCATATCCAGGAATAACCCTTTGGGAATCTTATCCAGCAGTACGGTTCCTCCGGTAATATTTCCGCCCAGAGGATTAATCAGCACCTTCCAGTTCATAACCCCCTGATAGCGGGAACCTGCCTTACCCTGTTCTCCCTCCTTGACCAAGATTTTATTAGGAATCACCTGGGTTTTTCCGGTTCCTGAGGCTGTTGCGTCATGAACAATCGGATTTCCGCCATTTAAATAGGTGGGGAAGCTGGTAGAGGTGATAGTCACTCTATTGGTGGTGCTGATGGTGGCTTCCTGCAAATTAAGCCCAGCCGCATTGGTAGTTTCAAAAAGAACATCCTGCCCTTCCTGATTCAGATAAACATAAATATCCATGTACAGGGTATCACTTAAAGGATTTTGCAAGTTCAGTTCTACCCTCTTTGCCACATTATCTACCGTCAGCTCACTGCCGGATACAATCTGTTCCGCAGTTCCGCTTCCGATTCTTGCCAGTGTGGGATATTTACTGTCCGATGCCGTGGTAATGGTAAAATACTTGGAGTCCAAAGGCTGTGTCTGCCCGTTGGGCTTTTGGTATTTAAAGATATTTTGCAGGTCATCCTGTAATACAAAGTTCTTCAAATCCTCCATACGACTGGCATTTGCCGTAATTTGGAAACGGAAATAGGCACGCTTCTGCTCATCATCGTAAAAGCTTTGCACCGTCTTTCTCAGCATATCCTGACTCATCATCTGAGGATCCGCCACGGATTTCACCGTCTTAAAGGGGTTTATATCCTCCTTATGGGTATAGAGAGACAGGGTGGCATTACTGCCAAAGTAATGATTTCCATCTTTTCTCGTCATATAGTACAGTGCCTTGGAGTCGTGATTCCAGGACAGTAATCCAATATCAAAACGCTCTTCTACAGGAACTGCGTTGTTTCGGATTACGGTTAATTCCACATTTCCCCCTGCCGGAGCTCCGGTGCTGGGAAGATATGTCAGGTTTAAGGTAGCAATGGGAGTAACCCCGTCGCTTGCCATAATGGTTTCCGTCTGTGTTTGATTCACAAGCTTGTCCCTGCTTGCCTTATCCACAAACAGGTTAGAGGCGGAAGCCCCTTCTCCATAGCGAAGATCCAGGCTGTTAAATTCATGGAATTGTCCATTGTTGATAACCAGCTTTAATTTTTCATAATTTTCCTTGGTGGTGGCCTTTACTCTCCAGTTTAAAAGCGCCTTTCTGTAATCCGTTCCTGTTCCCTTGATTTCCAGGAAAATAGATTTAAAGGGGGCGGAAATGGTTGGGGTTTCATTAAAGAGTTCCTCGGAAATTCCGCCTCCTACCCCGTCCCCTGTAGGATAGGTAGCTACCACCTGGGCCTTGTTCCCAATGCTTGTGTCTGTTCCGCTTCCCTGTAGAGGAAAATCCTCCGCAACAAGAGTATCAAACTCAATGCTGTAGGGCTCCTTAAAGCGGGTACCGAAGGCAAGAGTCAGGGTATCTCCCCCATTGGGGCCTGTGCCCTTACTATAGGTATAGGATACATCATTAACGTCTCCAAAGCCTCTTCCCGCCAGATTCACATGATTGTTATTGGGCTTTAGAACGGTAGCCTCTCTACCCCCATAGCGAATGGTGATTCCCTTACTCTCATCCAGCGTAAGGCCCTTCCCCAGATTATCCAATACTCTGGCTTGATAGGCTGCCGCTCTATTGTTATTAAAGTCCATTTTCCAACGGACACGATTTCCACTGACCTGTGTTCCGCTCTTATTTAAGCTAATCTTCGGAATCGTGGTTAAAGCAAAGGTAGATCTTTTGCTCGTATCCTTGGGAAGACGAGCTTCACTTTTATGACTTAAGCTCACGTTATTTCTAAGGGTAGTGGCATTTTTATCCTTATATACCTCTCCCCGAATGCCGGTAACAATCCGAATCGTCTGGGGAGCACGAATCACTTCTCCGCTCTCCGGGAAGGTATAGCTGTAGGTGCTCATACCACTTCCGCCTCCCGAAGCTTCCGTCATTTGGAGAGTCATATCCTGACCGGTTAAGGGATCTTTCTTTCCCAACCAGGTGGCCGATTTAAAGACCTGATGATTGCTTGGAAAGCTGTCGGTAACGGTTAAACCGTTTAAGGCAACACCGGGAGAATCCTCTCCCACAGTAATATTCCATGCCACCTGTCCCTTGGCAGGCTGAGCATCCGCCACCTTCTTTACCCCGGAAATCACGGATGGCAGGGGTGGAAGAATGATTTTATAATTTTGCTCCGGCAGGGAAATCTCCACCGGATTATCCGTCTTTTCCGTAAGCTTAGTAGAGTCCAGGCTAAAATCCAAGGTGATGATTCCTTTAATCTCCCCATAAGCGGAAAGCTCAAAATCCTGTAAGAATTCCACTTCCAGCTCCCAATTCTTGGTGGCAGGATTCTCCCGGATGGTAAATTTATAGAATTTTTTAGCGGGATATCCGGTATTGTAATAGGTGCCCGCTCCTTTTGCCCGTAAAATAGAAGGGAAGCTGAAGAGAATCTTTTCTCCATTTTTTACGGTAAAACTGTCTCCAGACCTTACAAAACGGATATCCATATGTAAGTTTTCCACTTCATAGGGAGAATAGTTCTCATTTAATTTCCAGCTAACGGTATTGCCCTCCTTAGCGACTTGCTGAAAATCCTTTTGTCCCCCCTTGTTCTTCAGCTGTACATTGATGTTATTTAAAGTAAATTTTACATCATTTAAAATATGCTCTGTAGCATTTACCTCTCCTTTATAAATTCCAATGGTGGAGAAACTATCCAGACTAAACTGAATTCTTTCTTTCTTACTGAAGAAGGCCTTGTTTTCCTTAACCGCCAAATCCTCCACAAGAATATCTTCCTTCTGCAGGTTCGGAATCTCTAAGCTGTTGATTCCCTCCTGCTTTTTTTCCCGCTTAATAGGAAGGTGGGTTACCTGTAGCTTCCCTTCTCCTTCCAAACTATCCTTTAAGGTAAAATCGATTTTCACCCTTCCCTTTTCCGGCTGAACTTCTTCCCAATCTCCGGTTTTTTCTTCCTTAAGGAAAAAACCTACATCATAAAGTCTAAGGTCATGGAGTACAAAACCCTCTTCCCCGGCACTTTCCCCATTCTCTGTATCTTGTTTCCCTTCGTTTTTTGCTTTCAGTAAAGCCTCTTTATAAGCCCGGTACTGCTCTTTTCTTTCCTCCTCTAAAATCGGACGAACCAAAAACACAACGCCCTTCGGCAGACTTTCCGGATATTCCAGCTCGGCATTTACACTAACCTCATCATCTTTATATTGAAATTGCTTTTTCTCGTTTCTTTCGATGGTAGAGTAGGACAAAGTAGGAAGTGTTTCCCCTTCCGTTTCTTCACTCTCCTCTCCCTTAGCACTTTCTTTTACTGAAAATCCTTCCTGCTCATTCGCTTCCCTGCTTTGAGCCGCAAGATTTTCCCGGGATTCTCCTGTTTCTTCATTGGTTCCTGCATCAGTGGTGCTTGCTTCAACTTTGGAAGCTGCTTCGGCATCTCCCTGTGCTAAAGTCTCCTCCCTATTCTCCTCTCCGTTTTCCCGGCTCAATCCGGTGGATTCCTCGGAAGATATCCCTTCCTCCGTAGCTTGCCCATTCAACACGGAACTATCCCCTACAAGTCTTGAGCTTTCTCCCACAGCGGTAAAGCTCTGTAAGCTGATAGACACGGCCAAAAATAGTGCTAAAAAGCGCTTCATAATTACTCCCTTCAACAGACATTCCACCGTATTGCTTTCCGTCTTTTCCTCCGAAAAGCCTTCCGCATTACATCTTTACCGAATGTCCTTTGTAAAATCGCCCAATTTAGTTCTTAATTTTTAATTTTTGCACAATACGTCTATCTAATATCGTCATTTTCTTTGAATTTATAACAAACGAATAGAGCTTCCTTTGCTCTCTTTTTCACAAGGAAATATCTCCCCCTGCATACTATACTTCTTAAGAACGAAAAAAGCAGAAGGTGAGCGCCTTCTGCTTTCTTCCCGTCTTGTGGACGGACACTTAAGTTGAGTCTATTTATTTCAGGAGATTTCCCATGTGTCGTGCTTATGGTCAGGAGGACACGAACACCGGGCAGTTATGAAGTTTACAAACCAGGTATTTGCAAATTCACAACAGTTAGTTTTATCTAACTGAGGCTATAATACACTTTGAATTCCTAGTTGTCAACAGGAAATTCGATTTTTTTCAAAAAAATTTTTCTTCACACTATTTCAGCATATTTCTCCCATGGAAAATTTCGAAATTCCCGGCTTATAGCCCAAAGCAATACTAAAGTAATACTAAAGCAATAGTCTCCTCGGAAGAAAAAAACAGCCCGGCAAATTCTGCCAAGCTGCCTTCTTTTTAAAAGTTTTTACCCGTTCTGTGATGCTTCCTGTGTTTCCAAATACTCTCTTAAAACATCGTTTAAATCTTCCGTCAAATCTTCCACGTTGATGCCATGGAGTTCGCAAGCTTCTTCCAAAGACTCTGCGCTGGATGCGGAACAGGATACACAGCCTAAGCCGTTTTGCATGAGAAACGGTGCAATCAGCTCATTTAAAGCCAGAATATCACCGATTTTCATATCCTTGGTAATTTCTTCCATAGCCTTCCTCCTTCTTTTCTTAAGAATTGGCAGCTAACAGTATATCACATCTGCTTTACTTTGTAAGGGATTTAAACTGTCTGTAATTTCTCCAATGCAGAATTGGGAATCAAACATTCCATATGTTCCTGATAATAGGCCTCACTGGCCATATTACCGTGTAATCTCTCTCCGTATTCCAGCAAAAGATTTGCCACGCGATTTAGAGTTTCCATATCTTCATTCTTACTATGTATAGAAAGGTAAAATTCCTTCTTATCCACGTCTTTATAAAGGCTATTGTTTCCTAAATCCATGCCATGAACTGCTTTCGCCGCATCAATCACTCTGTCTAAGCTCTGAAAACGGTATAAGCGAAGCCCTTCTTCTTTCTTTTCCTGCTGTCTAGTCTCCGTCTGAGAAGCATCTAACTCCTCATCACTGTTGTCTTCTGTCTCCTTCAACTGTTTCATCAGTCCGTGAGCGCCTTCAAGAATCTGGGTGGCCAGTTCTGAAATCCAGCCGTTTTGTCCGTTGCTTGCGGTGGAAAACTTCGAAAAACGTGTATCTAATTCTTCCGGATCCTCCACCTTAGAAATAATGAGTTGAACCGCACCACCCTGTAAAGGAATAGCCTCTATCATCAAAGGGGTGTTGTCCATTGCAAATCCCACTTCTTCCTTTGCCTTCAACATCATTTCATTAAAGAGCTGCTTAGCAGCCTGCGAGCCATAGGTCATATCCCTTAGATTTATATTTCTTGAAGATAAATCCAAACTGGATAAAGTACACTTGATGGAGTTGTCATCAATTTTCTCGATTTTCATGGCTCCTCCTTCTCCAAAATAAACTTCTTTTACCCTTACTGAAAAAAAGTTTATCGGTGCATTCATCATACTATTTTATCGGTACTTTTGCAATTTGAATTACCCATTTTCAGAAATATTTAAGATGATAACATGTATAAAAATCATTTATAAAATATCGAAATAAATATTTTTTATTGTATATAAATAGTTATAAATATTTTTTAATTCAGTGTATAGATGATTATAAGCCCAAAATCGGTATTCAGTATACAAGCATCGAAAGGAATTTCTATCGGAAAGGAATCTATGGAAAAACTTTGCGAATACAAAATTTCCCTTTCTTTGTAACCCGAAGAGGAAAACTACAGTCTTCCATAATGAGCAAACTTTCTCCGGCAAAGACTTGCCCGAGAGTATTATAGTACATTTCCAGAAAGTAGGTCTTCTATGATAAAAAAACAATTTGGGATTTTTCTCATTGGCTTAAGTCTTCTTGCCGTAGCCTGTGGAAATAAAGGGACTTCCCCCAAAAAGGAAAGCACCGCTGCAGTCGCTGAGACTACACAAGCTAATGACGTCTCCGTAGCGGAAACTAAACAAGGCAATGAGGTTTCCGTAGCAGAGACTAAACAAGGCAATGACGTTTCCGACAGTCTTACGCCTGTAAGTAAGGCAAAGCTCTCCTTAACATATTCCAATCTGGTGGATCAGGAAAGTAGAGACCAGGTTACCACTGCTTTAAAAAATGCAGGTTTGAAGGACGAGAAAATCAAAGCATTTTTTGCCGCCGTGGATGAATATAACAATGCGGTGGGAAAGGACAAGCTTGTACAGAAAATGACCACCATTGACAAGGCATTTCCAAGCTTGGATACGGATAAGCTGGTGGATGCCTGGTTAGATAAAGGGGGATATGTAGGTAGAAACTGTAGAATTACCGCTTATTCTTTGATGGGGGATTTCATTACCGTAGGCAATCAGACTCCCGGAGACACCACTATGCTCTTTTCCGATTTTGGTGCGATTTCCGCAAAAAATATTTTCACCGGAGAAGATAAGAAGAAATTCGACACCCTATTCTCCTATATTGACGTAACAAATACGAAGGACAGCAAGGTTTTGGCGGAGGAAATTCAGAAATCCTGGAAGGAAAAAGAAATCTCTTTCCATAATGACAAGATGCATATGATTTCCGTCTTTATGACCATGGATGACGGCAAGAATAAGGTGCAGGAATTTGTAGGCCATGTGGGGGTTCTGGTTCAGGACGGAGACAAATATCTCTTTATTGAAAAGCTGGCCTTTGAGCTCCCCTATCAGGTGGATGAATTTAACAACCTTCAAGAGGTCAATGACTATTTAATGGGCTACTATGACCAGGATGCCGACGGTTTAAGTGCCAAACCCCTGATTTTTGAAGATGACCATGTACTAAAGGAATATCGGGTAGTAGAATAAGATGGAAACTACAGGAAGATGCTCCTGAAAATGAATATAGAAGCAAGTACAGATTGATTCCTGGAAATCCGGCTTAAGACACGAACGAATCCGGCAATTTAGTAGCCCTCCTGAAGGGAATCATATAATAAGGAGAACCCATGAAAATAAAGAAAACACAAATCAGCTTTTTCCCCTCCCTGTTGCTTTGTGTTTTCTTTTTGCTTACTCTCAGCTTCTGTACAAAGGCTGAAAGCCCCAAACAGGACTATGGAGTATTTCTTGGAATTGGCGGGAATACCGGAAAAGAGGAGAAGGATGAAGAAACCCTTCAAAAGCTGAAAAACTACCGTATGGTGGTTCTGGAGCCCTCTAACTTTAGTCCCGATCAGATTCGGGAAATCAAGGCGGAAGGTACAAAGGTTTACGGCTATCTGAACATCGGTGCCTTGGAAAATTTCCGCCCCTATTATGAAGATTTTAAAAAGGATAGTCTGGCGCCCTATGAAAACTGGGAGGAAGAATACTGGATGAATGTCAGCAATCCACAGTGGCAGGATTATCTAATCAACAACTTAGGAAAACAATATGCCGCTATGGGATTAGACGGTTTTTTTCTGGATAACACAGACATTTACTATCAATATCCCAATGAGGAAATCTATCAGGGGCTGAAAACAATTTTATCAGGGCTAAAGCAATACTCCCTCCCTCTAATTTTAAATGGAGGAGATACTTTCGTACAAAAAAGCATAGAGGATGGTAACGCTTTAAGCCTCTTTGACGGCGTGAACCAGGAATGCGTCTTTACCAAAATCGATTTTACCAAGCCCGCTTATCTTTCTCAGGACAAAGAAAGCAAAGCCTATTATGAAGAATATTTGGAAAAAGCAAAGGCTGCCGGCCTTTCAGTCTATCTCACAGAATATCAAGCTGACAGTAGCTTAAGCAAGGAAATTGACCGATACTGTAAGGAGAAAGGCTTCCTATGGTACAATGCGGAGAGTTTAGAGCTTCGCTAAAGCGATTTCTTTTGTTCTATTTCTTTTGCTCTATTTCTTTTGCTCTATTTTTTTGCTGTTTTATGATTTTCCCCAGTTCTTCCCTAGTAAGGAGTTTATTTTCTCCTTTTATTTACTTCGTATATAAAAATCTAAGGGCGGATTTCTTTGCCTTCTCTATTTTTTCAAGCTCTATATTTTCTAGGGCAGAGGTAGTAATCCACTTTTTCTCAAATATAATTTGTGCGGATTCCAAGATCAGTCCACAACCATAGGCATCCTTTTCTTCTAAGATAGCTCTTGCAAAAACCTCTCTTGTTTTTTCCTGTAATACCGCCTTATTCACTCGATAAAAAGACATTTGCATAAGACTTGTGGCAGACCAAACTCTGCAAAGAGCATCCGAATCGTACTGCATTTGCTTTATAAGAACTTCGATTTCCTTGGAAGAGCCCACCCATCAAAGGGCAATAATCAGCTTAGAACGAAGAAAGGCTTCTCCTTCTTTTTCCAAAAGCTCGGTCAAAAAAACTGCCAAGCAATCACAATAGGAAGTATAAAACGTTCTATGCTTTAACTTGGAAAGACATACTGCCATCAAATAGGCAGTAAATGCTCTCTTCCTTTTTTCCTGCTCTACCATCTTGCAAAGCTTTTCCCATAAAAACTTCAGCCCTTCTTCTCCATGACAATCAAAACTGTTCTCTAAGAAAAGCTGCGTCTCTTCTTCCCAGTCCTTACAGATTAGCTGGTAATGATAAGCTATCTCGCCACTATTTCCAAGAGCAGAAATAAAACGAATCCTATCCCCATCAGGGAAACCCTCCGCTTCCAGCTTACGATATTCTTCCCCCAAAGCTTCTTTTGAAAACTCCGGCTTCTGCACCATTGCCTCTACAGCTTCTCTTGCATTTTTATTGAATAAATCCGCCATAAGCTTTTCCCTATTATATCTATCTAGTGCTTCTCTCTTGTTGCATTCACAAACCTTGTATACTGTGGTTGCCATCCCAGGGTAACCGTTCCGATGGGACCGTTTCTTTGCTTGGCAATGATAACCTCCGCCACATTGGGGGTCTCCGAATCCTTGTGGTAATAGTCATCACGATATAAGAACATTACAATGTCCGCGTCCTGCTCGATGGCTCCCGACTCTCTTAAGTCGGAAAGCATGGGACGATGATCCGGTCTTTGTTCTACAGCTCGGGAAAGCTGAGAAAGGGCAATCACCGGACAATCCATTTCTCTGGCAATGGCCTTTAAGGAGCGGGATATTTCGTAGATTTCCTGCTGTCTATTTTCCGAAGAACGCTTTCCTCTTTCTCCG
>CALIEL010000401.1 GCA_938022235.1 Oribacterium parvum | reverse complement strand
TAGCAGTCAAGAAAAGTAGACACGAAAAATGTTTTTCCTTTTTTTCTTTTTTCAAAAGTGGACACTGGCCACACTTTTAACTATTATGTATTTTCAGAAGTAGACATACAGCATGTTTTTTACTCATCTTACTTTTCAAAAGTAGACACAAAATCCGAAGTACTCAATAGTATCACTTTCTTCCATTCGGCAAGTGATAACTCTTCTTCTCTCCTCTTCCTTCTATCACAATCAAACCTTCCTCCTGCATCTCTCGACTTAACAAGTAGGCTCTTGTCTTTCGAATCTGCAAGAGTTCCTGAAGCTCCTTCTCACTCATGCTCTTATGCTCTTCAAGATATGAGAGAACGGTTTTTTTCTGTAAAGAGAGTGCTTTATAGCTGCTTTGCTGCTCCATAAGAAAACCGTGGTTCATTTCCTTAGGAAAGGGAAGATAGGAACAAGAATGCTTTGTTTTCTTGTCCTTCTTGCTCTCTTTCGGCTCACTATTTCTATTGGGTAAGATCACTTTAAAAGTGTTGGGAGTAATGATAAACTCCGGCTTCTGATTGCAGTCTGTATATGCTCGATAAATTTTTCCAATTCCCGTACCATAGGACTCTATCAACTTTAAACGAAGGCAGAGCTCTGCAAGCTTTTTATTTCTGGGTAGAGAAATTCCATTGCAAATATCTTCTTTACTCAGACCTGCCAGTAAGCCCCCAAGAGAAATGAATTCCATACAGGCATCATTTGCATTGATAATAATGCTTCCACTAAAGCTATAATCTCTATGAATCACGGCATTTAATAAAGCTTCTCGCAAAGCTTCCTCCGGATAGTCTGTTAAGTCAATCCTTTCTAAGCCTGAAAATCTCCCCGCAGTTCGATTCACCAGCTGTAGATAGGTATAACCCTCCTCTAATTGCCGGAAAATAGATCCTGAAAATTCCTTTCTATCCTTGAATATACTTTTGTCCTCTCCGTCAAACACGGCAATCTTCAGGGTATGTTGGCATTGGTCCGAAAGAAGCCATGCCAGATTGGTAAATTGCTTGTCCTCAGGATTCCTTAATCCAAGAGAAGTGAATTTTTCTTCAGAAAAAGGAATATTTCGCTTTTGAAAGCTTTCTTCCATTGCTGAAAAAGTCAAATTCTGGTTCATGGCTCGAAGCTCTTCAAATACATCACCATCTGCATCTTTTATCATCCTCCGAATCTGTTCCGAAGAAGCTTGAACCGTTGATGCTCCCTGCCTCACGTAAACCCCTGTGGGTTTTAGACCTTTCTTCTTAATGTAGTACGGCTTATAACTCCCCTCTCCCACGTGAATTTCAATTACATTATCCTCTCGTAATACATATCGAATGAACATGGTGATATCCGGTGCTATAGAGTCTCTTATCCCATTTGTCAAACGAGTATAACTGTCATCAACATTATCTACACCGACAACGCTTCCAAGGTCATTAATTCCTAAATATAATATACCTCCTCCTGTATTCGCAAAAGCGATTACCGTTTTATAAGCATCCTCTGTAAACTGCTCTTTATATTCTCTTTTTTCACTTTCATATTCCACGGAATCACCTCCTTTGCTCCCTATTATAATCGCTTTTTCACTATTATTCAATCACAAAAATGAATATTCATATTTATGATTTTAAAAAGTGAAAACGAGATATCGCACACTACGCGTGCGATATTCGTTAAGAATTAAAAAAATCCCCGGACAATACTCTTTCACAGAGTATCTGTCCGAGGACTTTTTATACTACTTATTATTACTTACAGAGCCTATGTTTCTTTAGGTCTCTTCTTTCTTCTTCATGCCGAAAGCAATAGCTCCGGAGAAGAGAATAAATGCTGTGAAGACCATAGCAAGTGGTCTTGCTTCTTCCACAACTCCTGTTGGAGAAATGGGGTCTTTCACATTTCTAAACTGAAGAACTTGCTTTGAACCATCCGCGTTTCTTCCCAATAATTTTTTCTTGGTGAAACGGAAGCCCTGTGCATCGGTTGCTTGTTCTAAAACATAGCCGGTGCTTACAGAAGGTAGATATCCGGAAGGATTCTCACCTGCCATATAGTAATAAGTCTTTGGCAATAAGAATTCCATAGCCTGATTATGCTTCAAGTTAAAACTGATTGTTGCAGTTCCGGCATTAAAGCTGATAGCACTCTTTG
Source organism: Oribacterium parvum (assembly GCA_938022235.1). Taxonomy (GTDB): domain Bacteria; phylum Bacillota; class Clostridia; order Lachnospirales; family Lachnospiraceae; genus Oribacterium; species Oribacterium parvum_A. The sequence goes on along the minus strand of CALIEL010000401.1, from coordinate 10,608 downwards.
TTGCCTCAGGGAAATCTGCTTTAATGGAATCGAAATCACTTTGTGTAATAGGCTGATTCGCTGCCTTAAAAAGCTTTAATCGGAAGGGGAAAACTTGATTTTTATCTGCCATTTCTCCACTTACCTGCTTTTCAATTCGAAGAACCTGTCTATCCTCCCGTTCATAGGTATTCTGCACGTTGATTTGTTTTGTTTCATTCTTATCCATGCTTACGGTAGCAATTTCATAGTTTCCGGAAGTGACTTTGCTAACGTCTCCAGCAGTAATTGCCATTTTCTTAAAGTGAAGCTGCGATCCTCCAATGACAGGATTCTGTCCGGAAGCACTAATAGCTTCTTCCACCTGATATTTTCTGCCGGGAATAAGGCCGTTAATGCTTAAAACATACTGCTTCTTTCCACCCTGCATTGTTGCTTGTAAAGTTCCTGCACCTGCAGGCTTTTCCGGTGTTAGATTTTTACCGGTTCCGGACAATTTGGTTCCATTTAACTCTTCCGAAACAAGATATCCCAAAGCAGTACTGGTAGCGGACTTTGTCATCGAAAAGCGCTTTACTTCTCGATAATTGGTACTTCCCGGAATCTGCTCCTTCAAGATGAAAGAAGTATTCTTTAAAAGCTCCAACTCTTCGGAAGAACTGTTCGTTCCCACGAAGGACTTTACAATTCTAAGAGTGGCCGGTTCAATCTGAATAACAGGTTTTTGATATTTATTCTTGGGTGTATCGTTATCATCTTTTTTTGCCTTAAACCTACGATATTGGAGATACGCACCTTCGTTAGAGTAAAAACCGTCTTTTTGGGAGGATGTATGGAAAGTTTCCTCCGGTATCATTTGATAAAGATACCACTGGTCTGTTCTTAGGTCTCCCAGCTTTACAGTTGAAGTACTATCCGGAGTCCTTGTACCGGAAATATTCGAACCATTGACATTATCCAGGTAACCAATATCATTTGTTCCGGCTTTAATCTGCCTTTCCGTCTCCTTGTCAAAGTAGTCCATAAAGTTCTTCTGGTACTTCTCATAGGCCTTAACAGTAGGCTTAACATTAACCGTTAATCGGATTTCATAGCCTGCCGGGAAACTGAAGTTCTCTGTACCAATCTTTAAGCTGAGTGTCTGATTTCCCGCATCATAAACCGGTCCTACTTCCAAAAAGTTATTATTATGCCAGTATCCAAAGCCCAAAAATCCCGAGAATCCTTTTTCACTTTTCGGATTTTCCACTTTTGAAATAGGCTTTCCTTGTGCATCTACTTTCCAAACCTCAGCGCGAAGTTTTTGATTCTTATCCGCCTGATTACTTGGATCAAAATTCACCTCCACATTCTCACTAAGCTGATCCCAGATATTCATTTCCGTAATTCGAATTGGAGCCACAAATCCGCGAATCCTATCCTTTTCTTTATTTACAGCCGATTCTATTCCGGAGTTAGCTGTACCTGCTGCTACCGCTATGGAAAAATTCTCCTGTTCAATATCGTCTGCAAGAGGTTTTTCTAAAGGGTGCCCCGAAATCATCCACCGTGCACTCTTTCCGGTCAAATCGTTTAAATGGCTGTAATTTATCTTCGGTCCAAAACCAAGTGTATAAAAAGCATCAACATTGTTTAGATTCGTAAGTTCTGCTCTGGCCTGGGTTAAGGCCGCTTCTTCATAGCCACGACCACTACCATAGGAATATCCCGCTTGATAATCTGCTGTAAACTCATAAATACCTTCCGGGAGAGCAGAAGTACCTCCTCCAATGTTGGCCTTGTCCACAACCTTTCCGGGAACATTTCCATAACCGATTAAGTGTCCGGCTGCATTATACTTCTCTGCCTTTTGTAAGAAATAAAATGGATGATTTCCATCTGCATTGTATTTCGGAAAATAAGAGAAGTTTGGATCATAGGCTGTTATGAAAATGACCACCCGTCTGGCATCTTGTCGAATGCTCTGGGTATGAGCTCCTGCCGTTGCTCCATTTTGGAAATTCACAGCCTCCTTAATTCCTGCTGCATAGTTTAGCCCATTACCGGTTTCACCTTCCAGAGTGATTCCATTTACTGTTTGCTGGAATATAGTTACATCCTTTGTAAATCCAAGTACTTTTTCTGCATCATTATAGGGAGTATCGGATAAAGATTTAACTCCTTTAAACTGTCCTCCAGGTACATTATAAGTTATATTTCTGGTTCCTCCCATGGTAACCAGTGCAAATTGAGCATCATAGGCAGGGCTTTTAGATAAGTCCTCTACCAAATCATTGACAAATTTTTTACCATAATAGTGCCTTGTACCAACTTTACCAGTCGAATCAATTTTATCATACGCCGGTCTTGTCTTATCTTTCTTTACCTCTTCATTGTAAGGGAATCCCATATACATGGACTTATCATAAACAAAGATAAGATCCAGCTTGTTCTTTTGTCCTCCTTCCACAACCGGTCTGGCCGTTAAGGTGAGGTCATAGGAACCGTCCGCCTTTTTGGTGATATACTTCTCCTGTTGCATCTCAAGATTATGCGTAGGATAGGTATGGGTATAGGTTTTGGTATCCAGCTTATAGAAGAAATAGTAATAAGGATAACAAACCTTTCGATCCGGATAATTAGGGAGGCTCTGGCCGCTATCCCAGGTGGTCATATTCCAGTAATCACCCCAGGATCTACCTTCCGTTGCATTTCGATAAACATAATCGTCATACACAAACTTGGAAACCATGTGCTTGGTGGACATATAATACACTTCATCTCCCCAAGCCATAAGGTTATTTCTATTATAGTCTCGATTCGTGTTTGCATTCATCCAAGTAATATCATAATAACCCGGATAAACCCGATCATGTCTGGTATAGCCCGGAAGATCCTGATATACGTAGCTTGTCTCTACTCCATATTGATTATAAGGATATCTGACACTTTGGTATAAAGTCTGTTCATCGGTAAACTGGGACATATCCACACTGATGCTTGGTCCAACTTGACGAAAATCCCCATCAACATAATAGAACTTCGCCGTAGTATTTCTCGCAGCATTTGGGCCTTGAGACCAGGTCAATGTATAGATAGAGAAGCTTTTTACATTGAACTCTCGCACAATATAAGCACTCTTATCTGTAATGCTGTTCTTATCCTCTTCCTTAGCCCCTTCTGTTCCTTGCTGATTATTCTCTTCTGTTTTCCCTCCTAAGTCTTCATTTTTTGCCAATTCTTCCGCTTCCTTGGCATTTTCCTCTACTAAATTCTTTTTCTTCTTTTCCGTATCGGAAACGGTTTCTACATAGGCAATCTTATCGTTGCCTTCAGATTCTACCAAGTGATGAATAGCAATATTTTCCGGCTTAGCTTCTTCCGGTAAAATATCTTTGGAAATACTTAAGCGTACCGCTACCGGAAGAGAAGGTTCTACTTCTTCGCCCTCTGCATTCACAAAATGAATATCAATGGAACGAGAATCTTCATATAAACCTCTTGCCTTTAATGCATCTACCTGTGCTGCACTTAGCTCTTCCTCGCCCCCTTGCGCCTCTTCCGGTTTCACTCTCTTACTTACCTGAAGGCTTACTGCCTCATGAAAGGCTTCCTTATCGTAAAACACCTCTACAACACCAAAATCATCAAGTTCTTTATGTTGGCTCTTTCGTCCTAACTCATTCAAGCTATAGATTTGGTATTTTGCGGTATATAGTTCGGAAAGGAATGGAGTAATATTTGCCTTCATTTCCTGATAAAGGGCAAGAACGGGATCTTCTTGACTGTTTATTGCCTTTTCCTTCTTATTCTCCCCTTCTGCTTTCACCTCTGTAATTACCACAGTGCTTTGCTCTTGGCTCTCTTCGACTGAAGCAGAAGTCTCGGTACTTTGACTTTCTTCTGTTGCAGTGCTTGTCTCTGAACTTTGTCCCGCTTCAGAAGCAGTTGTAAGTTCACTAGATTGACTTTCTTCAGAAGATGCCAGATTTTCATTACTTTGCGCTGTAGACGGAAGAGCTTCCGTATTCTGCTTTACTTCTTGTTCTTCTCCTTCCTTTTTCGCATTACTCTTTTTGATTTTATCCTCTAAGTTTTTTAAATCTTCCAGAATAGATTTTGCAAGCTTTGTTTTACTCTGAACCTTCACACTGGGATAGCTGTTACTATCTACAAAAAGCTGAAAACGTAAATCCTGTTCTCCGTGGTTTTCATAGAGGAAATGAATCAGCTCAGTTCCCTGTACCTTGTATTCCTTATTACTTGAATCAGTATTGATAAAGTCCGGTTTCGCAGCTGCATTCTTCTCTTCCTCAGTCATTTCCTGACCGGTAGATTCAGAACTTGCTTCTTGTACAGCTTCAGTACTCTCCTTCGCGGGTTCAGCATTTTCCTCTTGAGACTGAGTAGCCTTCTCCTCTTTCGCCTTGTCTGCTTCGCTCTTCTCCAAAGCAAGTCTTTCTTTCTCTCTCTCAGGAGCCAATGCTTCCTCATACCAATCAGGATTTCCCTGCTCCATTAATTTGCCAAAAGAGGAATCCTTAGCGAAAAATCCCAAGGCATCTTTTCCTTGCTTTTCGATTTCTCCGGTACGCTCGGTCGGATCAATTTCCACAATAGCTCTTACCTTAGCTCCGTTTTCCTGATAAACCGCCTCTGTTCCATTTACAAAATTATCCAGAGAGATTTCGTAAAGTTCCTTTCCTTCTGCAAGGCTATCTCTGTAAAGCTGCAAAAGCTCAGGGTCTTTACTATAGCTTAAGCTTTCTGTGATGGAAAATTTGACACCTTCATAAATAGCCGCTTCCGCAGCCTGGCGCAAATCCTCTCCTTTGAAATGGAGCTTAACGTTGTCCCCTCTACTTTCAATTCTGTTTGGAGAACCTCCCTGTTCTTCCTGTGCATCTGCCGATAGCACGAGTCCATGAGAACCTGTTAAAACAAGGCAAAGTACCATAAGCATGGAAAGCTTGGCTTTCCAATTCATTTGGCCCTTATTCCTTTCTTTTTTGCGAAGTACTCTCATTGTCATCCCTCTTTTTTCTCTATTCTCTCCGGCTTCACGGGATTTTCCGGAATTTCTTCCAAAAAAATGGGCCGCATTGCCGTCTGAGAAAGTACTAAATAAATACCCTTTTCTTTCTCACACTACAATATCGGCCTTTTTAGAAAAATTATAATAGAAAGTTTTTTCGCAAAATGCATTTTTATTTTAATTTTTTATTTTTGGAAAAGCATGTAAAGGAATCCTTTCTTTTCGATTAGTCATTCCTCCACAGTGCCCTATTCTTATTAAGTAGAAATTTTTTCAACGGAAGTATTTCGACAAAAAAGAGGGGATGTATTAATTTTTAATAATCCATCCCTCTTTTATACTTTGCAAAGTGTTTATCTATAAAAGAAACAACTTACAAGCCATATTTTTCTCTTAGCTCTTTTAGTGCTTCGTTTCCGGATATAGTCCTTCCGGCAGCAATATCTTCTTCAGAACGTTCTAATTCCTCATAAATATCTTCATCTTCTATATCTTTTAGTAATTCAGCAAATGAGGAATAGCTTTTTTTATTAGGTGCATTTTTTAGCTGCTCTACTTCACGCAAAGTCTCAATAGTAATCTCCAAGTTAGTTTTCTTCTTAAGGGAAGCTACTTCCTTTGCCATCTTCCTACTCCTCTCTATTATTATAAGACTTATTTATAAGCCAAACTCCAAGAGCAAAGATTGTAGATACTCCTGATCTATAGAAGATTTCTTAATATCATCAATTCTACCATGGTCTGCCAACAGTCCCATTAATTGTATTACCTTTTGTTTAGCAATATATTCTTCTTCCCTACCTTTTTCTATTCCTTTTTCTATTCCTTTTTCTATTCCTTCTTTGAGGGCTTTTTTTCTATAATTCTCTAATAAAACATTCATTTCTTTGCCTCCTTTTTCATTTGGCTTTGCATTTTTTAGTAGTGCAACTCTCTTTGATAATATATCTGAATTCATTTGTTCAGTTTCTTTTGCATGAAAATCTTCTGCTAATTTCCCCAAGGGACTATTATCTACATAGGATGTATTAAAATAAATAATATGAGACTCATCCCAAAACGGCTTTCCGGATTCTTGTATTGTTCTTTCTATATGATAAATCTGAAGTTGCCCATGAAGCACATCATTTGCTGTAATAAATATAACATAGGATTTGGGTAATTGCGAAAAATGATTTCCTTTTTTTAGATAGTGCATATCCATTAGACCGGCATGATAACGCGCTCGTTTAGGCTCTGCTCCGGAAATGTTATTTTGAATTTCAATATTGTAAATATTATTATCCCTATCTTCGCAGAGGCAGTCTAAAACCAAAGAATGTCCATGAAGATTCGATAAATTCTTTTGAAGGCTTTGTCTTTTCAGCTTTAATGTAGAATCGTCCATAATAGTTTGCAGAATATATTCTGTACATTCCTTATCTTGCAAAACCACTTTCATAAATAAATCATCCATGAGCGTAAGAGAAGAAATGATTTTTTGCTTTTCCACAATATCATTTTCAACTTTAGATTTAGGCATGAGTTCCCTCCTTGTAATGAAAAGAAATATAGATTAAGAATACTATGAATAGAAACATGAACTTTATCCTAGTATACGACCTTCATTCAAAATCACCTATACTCCACATTCGGATAATATCCGTAAATGGAGTAGGTTTTTTGACATGGAACAGAAGCCCATAAATGGCATAGTTATACCATTTATGGGCTTCTTACTCTTAATCTAATGTTATGAATGAAATTATAGAAAAACAGAAAAAACCTTAAATCACCGTCTTATCCAAGAGGAAATCAATCAGATTGATATGCAAAACGCCATAGTCATCATACCAACGTTTTCCTATGTCTCTGCGCACCAAAACTTTAGGAAAAGAGTCACCGGTAAGTGAAAAAGGTCTAAGCTCTATCTCCGTCTTTTCTTCTGTGGGCATAGCGTAAGCGGATTGAATATATGTTCTCTTTCCTCCGGAATTTATCACAAAATCAATCTCACGAGCCGTCCTAACGGAATTCCCCTTTTCATTCTTTTCTCTGGCATATACTACCCCCACATCCACGGAAAACTGTCTTACCATCAATTCGTTATAGAGAATATTTTCCATGATATGGGTCATCTCTTGCTGCCGAAAACCGATTCTTGCATTTCGTAAACCGATATCCTCACAGTAATATTTATTTGGTGAGTCAAAGTAGGCTTTTCCCTTCACATCGTAGCGTTTACTTTCCGAGAAGAGAAAGGCATCCTCCAAGTGTCCGATATACGCTCGAATGGTGTTCGGAGATACGGAAATGCCTTGCTTGGATTGCAAGGTATTGGCCAGCTTTGCCGGATTCGTAAGAGAACCGATGGAAGAACAGAGCAAATCCAAAATCTGCTCCAGAATATCCTGTCTTTCGATTTTCTTTCGCTCCACGATATCCTTGATATACACCTCCGAAAAGAGGGATTTTAGGTAGTTCATCTTTGCAAGTTCATTTGGTCTGGATAAGATTAAGGGCATCCCTCCATAAAAGGCATAGTCGTCGAAAGCTTCATTTTTATCCCCTCCTACTGCGGAATAGTACTCCGAAAAGCTTAAGGGATGGACTCGGATTTCATCACTTCTCCCCCGAAACTCCGTAAGAATATCGCTGGAAAGCATCTTGGAATTGCTTCCCGTCACATACACATCCAGATTCGTAATGGAGCGTAAATCATTTAAGGCATCATAAAAACTAATCTTCTTCCCCTCGGGGTTGTAGGGATTCGGGACTTCATCCGACATCTGTATTTCATCAATAAAAAGATAGTGTTCTTCTGTTGTTCCGGAAAGCTTCTCTCTAACAAAGGAACTTAAACGAAGTGGATCTCTAAATTGAATATCTTTTGCCAAGTCCAGCTCAATACTGATGATCTGCTCTTCCTTCACATGCTGATTAAGCAAATAGTCTTTATATAGCTTCTTCAACAAATAGGACTTTCCACAACGTCTAATTCCGGTAATCACTTTGACCAAACCGTCAAAGCGATAGGATATAAGCTGATTTAAATAGCTATCTCTTTGGATTTCCATAAGCTCTCTCCTTTATTGAATTTTATTGCCTAAAAAGGCTTTTATATTCAATATAATAACTTCTATTCGACTCTTATACAAGATACTTTCTGTTAACCTGCTAGGAATATTCTACCGACTTCTCCGGAACATATCTTGCTTTCCTCCCTATATAGAACTTCTTACTTTTTCTTCCTGAAAGCCATTGCCCCGCCCTCTCTTCCGTGTTACACTTACACAGGCTTATGCGAGTTTTTACTTGCAAAAATTCAAGAGAAAGGAAGGAAAATGCAAATGAAAAGCGGCGACGACACGGATCCTAGTACTTATGATATTTCCATGGGGCAGGGATTTGTGAATTTCTATCAATCCTTCCTTCTGATCGGATAAATCGTGAAAATATCATAAGTTCTTTTCCCTGTGTCCATAGTTTTTTTGGGAAGGAGCTTACATGAACGAAGAAGAGAGAGTTTTACAGGATTACCAGCAGGAAATTCTGGATATTTTGCGGGGGCAGGATGATCCCGCAGTGAAGAAAGAGCGTTTGGAAGACTACCATGCCAATGATATGGCCTCCTGTCTTCCGGAGCTGACAAAAGAAGAACGGGAAGTTTTCTATTCCTTGTTGGATATGGAAAGCCTTGCGGAAATGATGGAATACGCAGAGGATGCAGGGCAATATCTGGAAGAAATGGATGCGCAAAAGGCTGCCGACATTCTGGTAAAGATGGAGCCGGATGATGCGGTTGACCTTTTAAAGGAGACCGAGCCGGATATCAAGAAGGCTTGGATTTCTCGCATGCCTTTGGAGAATCGAAAAGAATTGCAGTCCTTGGCATCCTATAGCGAGGACTTGATCGGTTCCCGTATGACCACTAATTTCGTTTCCCTGGAAAGTAACCTGAACATTCGGGAAGCTATGCGTTCCTTGATTGATCAGGCTGCAGAGCATGACAATATTTCCACCCTTTATGTGGTGGATGAAAATGAATCCTATTACGGTGCTGTGGATTTAAAGGATATCATTATCGCCAGAAAGGATACCAAGCTTGAAGACATTACCGAAACTGCCTACCCCTTTGTCTATGCGGATGAACGGATTGAGGATTGCTTGGAAAAGATTAAGGCCTATTCCGAAAACTCTATTCCGGTACTGGGAGAGTACAAGGAAATTCTCGGTGTTATCACTGCTCAGGATATCTTAGAGGTTTCCGATGACGAGATGGCGGAAGACTACGCTAAGTTGGGAGGTCTTTCTGCAGAAGAGGATTTAAATGAACCTGTTGTGGATAGTGTGAAGAAACGTCTTCCCTGGTTGATTATGCTTCTGTTCCTGGGACTTTTGGTTTCCACCGTTGTGGGACTTTTCGAAACTGTGGTGGCGCAGCTCACCATCGTCATGGCCTTCCAATCCCTGATTTTGGATATGGCGGGAAATGTAGGAACTCAGTCACTTGCGGTAACCATCCGTGTCTTAATGGACGAGCAATTAAAGGCCGGAGACAAGCTGAAGCTACTTGTAAAGGAAATGAGTATCGGCGGCATTAACGGATTGGTCTTGGGATTTTTCTCCTTAGTGGGAATCGGGGCTTATATCTATTTCTTTAAGCATATGCCCCTCCATGTCTCTATCGGAATTGCCTTCTGTATCGGCATTTCCCTATTACTGGCTATGGTCATCTCCTCCTTTGTGGGAACCATCGTCCCCATCTTCTTTAAGAAGATCGGCGTAGACCCGGCAGCAGCCTCCGGCCCATTGATTACTACCATCAATGACCTGGTGGGAGTGGTAAGCTACTATGGACTGACATGGCTATTAATTTTAGAGATTATGCAGATTAAGGTAGCATAGAAAAAAACAAAAAGAAGAATAGAGATGAAAAGATATTTATTCCTGCTTTTCCGCAGTATAGCTTTGTACACGGGGCACGCTCCCGCTAACTTCGCCTTCGTAAGGGTACTAAGCTTCAAGCTTCGTTTCACTCGCTTTCAGCAAGTACCCACGGGCTCAGATTACCCCGTATCACAAAGCTATACTGCGGAAAAGCTTATAAGATACCTCTTCTTTCATCTCTATTCTTCTTTTTTATTTTTCCCCAAAACAGAAACAAGCAAGTCTTATCGGACAAAATATCCTATATCAAACAACCTGCCTGACCTATAGTTTAAAAGGTCTATACCTTAAAAGGCTTTTAGGACAAAACCTGTTGATGAAAACCGCTCTATGCCCTTATGAATCAAGGGCATAGAGCGGTTTAATGTTTTTACAGATGGAGAAGGATAGAATGTAAAACAAAAAATAATCTGTGTGCGTATACGCAGTATAGGTCTGTAATACGGGGTAATCTGAGCCCGTGGGTACTTGCAAAAAACGAAGGAACTGAAGTTTTTCGCAAGTACCCCTACGAGGCGAAGTTAGCGGGAGCGTGCCCCGTGTTCAGACCTATACTGTGGATACGCAAAAAACTTTATGTGTTATCTCTATCCTTCTCTTTCTTTGACCTTTGATTCCAAAAGAGCATAGACCTCCCCTTCCGGAAAGTCTTTTCCGGTCCATAGCCGGAAGGACTCCGCCCCTTG
>CALIEL010000400.1 GCA_938022235.1 Oribacterium parvum | reverse complement strand
TTTATTGAGATAGTCCTTGTTTTTTTCCTTGTCCCACTTGGAACTGCTCCAAATCCCTGAACCATAGAGCAGTGAAGAACTGTAAGAATTCCAAAGCTGAAGCGATTGATGCAGTATGGGCCTGTAAAAGGGGCAATCTGAGCCCGTCGGTACTTGCGAAAAACACAGAAACTGTGTTTTTCGCTTAGTATCCGCTACGAGGCGAGGTTAGCGGGAGCGTGCCCCGCTTACAGGTCCATACTGCATCAGAGCGTAGCCCTTCATTGCTTATAGTTCTTCGCTACGAGGCTTCCACCTTGATTCGTTTGGAAAAACCTTCTATAATACGCCTTGTGCTTTAATCGAGCTTAAGAATAGAGAGAGGGAAGAAAATGTGGTTAATTGCAGGATTAGGGAATCCGGAGAAAAAATATGTGGGCACAAGACACAATGCCGGCTTTGCAGTGATTGATGTGCTTTGTAAGGAGCTGGGGAATCTGTCTTTGGAAAGCACAAAATTTCGTGGTGCCTATACCAAGACCAAAATCGGCAGCGAAGAGGTACTTCTTTTAAAGCCCCTAACCTATATGAATCTTTCCGGGGAATCCATCGTGCCTCTGGCTCAGTATTTTAAGATTCCCAAGGAGAAGATTTTGGTGCTCTCCGATGAGATTTCCTTTGCCCCCGGAGACATTCGCATCCGGAAGAAGGGTTCTGCCGGAGGGCATAACGGGCTGAAAAACATTATTGCCCACCTGCATAGTGAAGAATTTCCCAGAATCCGTTTAGGGGTGGGGGCCAAGGGAGAGAAGGAAGATCTTGCCCACCATGTGCTTTCTCCATTTTCCAAGGCGGAACAGGCGGAGATGGAAGATGCCTATGAGAGAGCGGCAAAAGCCTGCATTGCCATTGTGGAAAAGGGCATTGATCAGGCCATGAACGAGTTCAACCAAAAGAAGAAGGGAAAGGAAGAGGCTGATGCATAATCTGGAAAAAATGCCGGAGGAGGGCATTCTTCTGCCAAAAAATCCGGTGAGTAAAACCCGGATTTTTTTTGAACTTACGGAGGCTTTGGAAAAGAAGGAGCCCTTGTTTGTGGAGGGAATTTCCGACTCCCTAAAGTCCCTTTTGGCTCTTGGTTTTAGGGGAAAATGGATTCTTTACCTTTGTAAGACGGAGGAGCGGGCAAAGGAGATTTTGCAGGACGGTAAAATCTTTGCGGAGAATTGCCTGCTTTTTCCGGCGAAGGACTACCTTTTTTATAAGGCAGATACCAGAGGAAACTATATCAGTAGAGAGCGAAGTGAGTGCCTTAGGCAGCTGGTGGAGGAGGAAGAGGGAGTGCTGGTGACCACTCTTCCGGCAATGCTGGAAAAGTTGGAGGGGAAAAATGCCTTCCGTCAGGCTGTGTTTACGGTGCAGCTGGGACAGACTCTTTCTCTGGAGAGTTTGCAAGACAGTCTTCATTCCCTTGGATATCAAAGGGTTGACCAGGTGGAGAGCAGAGGAGAGTATTCCCTTAGGGGAGGAATCTTGGATGTCTTTTCCAACCAAATGGAGGAGCCCCTTAGAATAGAATTTTTTGATGATGAGGTGGATAGCCTTCGGTATTTTTCTTTGGAAAGCCAGCGTTCTTTGGAACAGGTGGAGGAAGCCAATATTTATCCGGTGTCCGAGCAGGGAAAGCCCTCTTCCTTAAAGGCTTTTTCTCTTTTGGATTATCTTCCTAAGGATTGTCTGGTGATTGTGGATGAGCCGGTGCGAGTTTTGGAAGAGGGAAAAAGGGTAGAGGAGGAATTTATCGCCTACTTTTCCCAAAGAGCTGAAGCGGAAAAAGCGGAAGCAAATCAGGAGAAGGATCAAAGGCCATTAGACCTTTTCTCTGTGAGGACTCTCATGGAGGAATGTGCTTCCCGCCCCATTTTCTTCTTTTCAAGCCTTGGAGGACTTTCCGAATGGGGGGAGGTCTTTGAAAATCCGCTAAAATCTATTTCTGTTGAATGTAGAGAAATCCCCTTCTACGGCAAGCAATTTGCCCAGTTTAAAGGGGATATGGAAAAATATAAGAAGGAGAAGGTTCGGATATCCCTCTATGCTCCTTCGCAAAGCAGGGCCTCCCGTCTGGCGGAGGAGTTAAGAAAGGAGGGGCTTTCCGCCTATTGTCCGGATAGACTGGCCGAAGACAGGGAAGAGGGAGAGGACACGGAAAATGCGGGAAGTATAAGGGTCTTGCCCCGGTATCTTCGAAAGGGCTTTTATTTGCCTAAGGAAAAGCTTCTGGTAATGACAGAGCAGGACCTATATGGGCAAAGTCTTGCCGGAAGAAAACGTCGGAAGAAAAAGCAGGTGGAAAGTCTCCATATCGGTTCTTTGACGGAGCTCCATAAGGGAGACTATGTGGTGCATGAAAGCCATGGTATCGGCATTTATGAGGGCATTGAGCGAATCGTAACAGACGGCGTCAGCAAGGACTATTTAAAGATTCTCTACGGAGACGGGGGAAATCTGTATTTGCCGGTGAATAAATTGGACGGTATTGAGAAATATGCCGGAAAGGAGGCAAAGGCTCCTAAGTTAAATCGCCTAAACGGTTCAGAATGGCAGAAAACCAAGTCCAAGGTTAAGGGGGCGGTGCGGGAAATCGCCAAGGAGCTTTTGGCTCTCTATGCCAAGAGGCAGGAAGAGAGAGGCTACCCCTTTGGAAAGGATACGGTTTGGCAAAGAGAATTTGAGGAGGCCTTCCCCTACGAGGAAACCGGAGATCAGCTTCTGGCTATTGAAGCCACCAAGGAAGACATGGAAAGTGAGAAAATCATGGATCGCCTGGTTTGCGGGGATGTGGGCTACGGTAAGACGGAAATAGCGCTTCGGGCAGCCTTTAAGGCAGTGCAGGACTCCAAGCAGGTGGCCTACCTTTGTCCCACCACCATTTTGGCCCAGCAAATCTACAATGGCTTTGTGGAGAGAATGAAGGGCTTTCCGGTGGAAGTGGGAATTCTTTCCCGTTTTCAGAGTCAAAAGGAAGTCCATAAGACCCTGGAACAGCTTGCCAGCAGACGAATTGATATCTTAGTGGGAACCCACAGATTACTTTCCAAGGATGTGCATTTTAAAAATCTGGGGCTCTTGGTGGTGGATGAGGAACAGCGCTTCGGGGTACAGCATAAGGAGCGCATCAAGTCCTTAAAGGAAAATGTGGATGTGCTTACCCTTTCCGCAACCCCTATTCCCAGAACTCTCCACATGTCTTTGGTGGGAATTCGAGACCTTTCTATCCTGGAAGAGGCTCCCATGGACAGACTTCCCATCCAAACCTATGTAATGGAAGAGGAGGAAGGCACCATTCGGGAGGCCATTTCCAGAGAGCTTCGGCGAAACGGTCAGGTTTACTATGTGCATAATCGGGTAAAAAGCATAGAGGATACGGCGCTTCGCCTGCAAAAACTGCTTCCGGAGGCTAGAATTGCTTATGCTCACGGGCAGATGGGAGAGAAGGAACTGGAAGAAATCATGCTTTCCTTTATTGCCGGAGAAATAGATGTACTGGTATCCACCACCATTATCGAAACCGGACTGGATATTCCCAATGCCAATACCCTGATTATTCAAGATGCGGATAAGATGGGGCTTTCCCAGCTTTACCAGATTCGAGGCAGGGTAGGAAGATCCAATAGAACCTCCTATGCATTTTTACTTTATAAAAAAGGAAAAAGCCTTACGGAAGAGTCGGAAAAGCGCTTAAAGGCTATCCGGGAATTTACGGAGCTGGGCTCCGGAATTCGTATTGCTTTAAGAGACCTGGAAATCCGCGGGGCGGGAAATGTATTGGGAGCAGAGCAGCACGGCCACATGGAGGCGGTGGGCTATGAGCTCTATACCAAGCTGCTTCGCCATGCGGTGCTTTTGGAAAAGGGAGAAAAGCAGGAAGAGGAGGACTTTGAAACCCAGCTGGATGTGGATTTGGACGCTTTTATTCCGGAAAACTATATGGAAAATGAGGAACAGAAGCTGGAGGCTTACCAAAAGATTGCCTTACTTAGCAGTGAAGAAGAGAAGATGGATTTGGAGGATGAGCTGACAGACCGTTACGGTGACCTGCCCTATCAGGTGGAAAATCTCTTCCAGGTGGCAAGCCTTCGAAATCTGCTTCATAAAATAGGGGTAACGGAGTGCAAGATTAAGAGGGGAGAAATTCACTTTTTATTCTTCCCTAAGGCAAAAATCAATACCGCTGCCATTCCTGCCTTGATTTCCGAGTCCCGGGGGGAGATTCGATTTGTAAATGGAGAAAGTCCCAAGCTTTTATATAAAAAGAAGAATTTGCGGGATTTGCCCAAGATTCAGGAAAGTATGGAAAAAGCAAAGGAAATAGCAGAAGCCCTGCTTCTCCCACTTTCCCCTTAAAAAGAAAGAAAAACTATCAAATTTTTTACAAAAACAGAGAAAAAACATAGGAAATCCATGGAAATACAAGGCTTTCATTGACAGGAGAAAAGGAGAAAGTTATAATGCACTCGTATGTG
>CALIEL010000399.1 GCA_938022235.1 Oribacterium parvum | reverse complement strand
ACTTCAAGCATCGCTTCACTCGCTTTCAGTAAGTACCGGCGGGCTCAGACTACCCCCCATTTCAGACCTATACTGCATAAAAATTTACTCTATAATTCTGATTTACATTCCCTTTTTATATAAAATTACACTTAGGACTTTAGTTTTTACTATTGTCTGCCGGATGCTCGGTATTGAAGTCTGCTCCGTTGACTTCACCCTGCTTTGGTGCAACACCGGTGGAAGAGCCGGAAGCATGTACCTTATACTCCTTGATTACACCGTTCTTTCTCTGCTTCTTTTTTACCGTGGTGGTTTTAGGAGTAGCCTTTACTTCCACGTCTTTGGTTTGTACTTCGCCGTCCACAACCCAAGCACCGTTCTCATCTACGGTGTAGCCGTCAGGAGTGGCGGTGGAAAGTAATGCCCAACCTTCCTGGTCGAAATAATAGCACTCTGCTACACCGTCATTGTTTCCGTCTAACCAGAACCAACCGGAATGTGCATAGGAATGATCTTCATTTTCATACCACCAACGGTTGCTGTTCGCCCCCGCACCCTTATTCCAGTTTGCCATGGCGGGAATGCTGGAAAGAAGGCTTAAAGCCATCATTGCTACCGCTATTTTCATTTTTTTCATATTTCACCTCATTAAAATGGACTTGGGATCATCATAGAATCCCTTAAACTCTGCATCATTGTAACGACTGGAAAAGAGAAAGACAATAAAGAAAATCTTAAGGATAAAATGTTTTTTATTAAGTAGAGAAAAGATTTTTTCGTTTTTTTCTCTATCTTTACCTATGAGAAAAGAAAGGGTATAATAGGGCACAGCGTATTTTTTTAGAAAGAGGAAAGATGAAGAAAAGAAAATCAATACCAGGGACGATAGACCAGTATCTTCGGTGGCCCATTTGGCTTTCTCTCCTGTGGATTCCTATTTTAATTTCGTTAAGCTTTATCGATTGGAAGGCATTTTTTGTCCTTCTCTTTTTTGCTGTAGTATATGTCTGTTTTGTACTGTATCTCTATCAGAGCAGAAAGTCCAAGCTGATGTCCTCCCTTTTGGAATTCTCCTTGAAGGCAAATGATAGCAACGCCAGACTTTTTGAAGAGATGCCTACAGCCTATTGTATTGTCAATGAAGAGGGAGGAATTCTTTGGGAAAACAAAGCCTTCCATCACATCTTACAAAAAGACAGCGGGGTAAAGAAGAATTTGCTTTCCCTTTTCCCCAATATTCAGAAAGAGATATTGACGGAAAGCGGAGCGGTCTTGGAAGTACATTCTTCCTTTAAGGACAGAAAATACTGTATTGACCTGATTCGTGTGGATTCCTTGCAGGATGCGGAGCCGGAATCCCTTACCTTATCGGAGGAGACTCGTTTAATTGCGGTTTACCTTCGGGATGAAACGGAAGAATTGGAATTACAGCAGAAGCTGGATGAGGAGAGAATCGTAGTAGGTCTTGCCTATGTAGACAACTACGAAGAAGTTATGGAGCAGATTGAGGAGGTGAGAAGATCCCTGCTTACTGCTTTAGTGGATCGAAAGATTAACCGTTATATCGATTCTGCCAACGGTGTAGTAAAGAAAATCGAAAAGGATAAATATTTTTTCATTCTTAAGCAATCCGCTTTGGAAAAAATGATGGATGACCGCTTCTCCATTCTGGAAGAGGTGAAGAAGGTAGACGTGGGAAATGACCTCTCCGTAACCCTCAGCTTGGGTATCGGCTTCGGTGCGGGGGATTATGCTCAGAATTATGAATATGCCAGAACCAGTATGGATATGGCGCTGGGCCGTGGAGGCGACCAGGCTATCGTAAAGACCCCTGAGAAGTTAAACTTCTTCGGCGGAAAGAGCCAGAGCACGGAACGTGTTACCAGAGTAAAGGCCAGAGTGAAGGCTCAGGCCTTCCAGGAGTTAATCGAGTCCAAGGACAAGGTACTCATTATGGGACATATCAACAGCGATATGGACTGTCTGGGTTCCTCCGTGGGCGTGTATCGTATGGTTACCGCCCTGGATAAGAGAGCTTATATTGTACAGAACGGGGTAACCCCCACCATTTTACCCTTAAAAGAGCGTTTTCTGGAAAATGAAGACTATCCGAAGGATATGTTTATTGACGGAGAAACCGCGAAGGATTTGGTGGATAACAACACCATGCTGGTGGTGGTGGATTGTGACAGACCGTCCATCATTGATGAACCGGAGCTTCTTACCATGGTGAAGACCAAGGTTGTTTTTGACCACCATAGACAAAGCTCCGAAACGATTCAGGGAGCGGTATTAAGCTACTGCGAGCCCTATGCCTCCTCCGCTTCCGAGTTGATTGCGGAAATGATGCAGTATATTCGGGACGGTATCAAGGCAAAGCCTATTGAGGCGGACTGTATGTATGGCGGTATCGTGATCGATACCAGAGAGTTTACCAACCAGACCGGTGTAAGAACCTTTGAGGCGGCAGCGTATCTGAGACGTTGCGGTGCGGATATCACCAGAATCCGAAAGGTATTCAGAGAGGATTTCAGTGATTATCAGGCCAAGGCGGAGGCTATCAGTCGGGCGGATATTTACCGGGATTTCTTCGCCATCAGCAGTGTTTCCTGTGAAGGCACGGAAAGTCCCACGGTACTTGGTGCCAAGACCGCCAACGAGCTGTTAAACATTCGGGGAATTAAGGCCAGCGTGGTCTTAACCAAGGTAAATGACGTAGTGTTCATTTCTGCCCGTTCCATCGACGAGATGAATGTGCAGGTTTTAATGGAAAAGCTGGGGGGCGGAGGACACCGCACCGTGGCAGGAGCCCAGATTAAAGAGGGTGAAGTGGCAGACTGCATTGTGCAGGTCAAAAAGGCCATCGATGAGATGATTGAGGAAGGAGAGGTAGAGTAATGAAGGTAATTTTATTAAAGGACGTAAAGGCATTAGGAAAAAAGGGAGAAATCGTAGAGGTTAGTGAAGGTTATGGAAGAAACTTCATTTTACCCACCAAAACCGGTGTGCCGGCGGATGCGAAGAACTTAAATACCTTAAAGTTACAGCTGCAGAATGCGGAAAAACTGGCAGAGGAAAGACTGGCAGAGGCTAAGGAATTAAAGGAAAAGCTGGAGGCTATCAAGCTGGTGTTTACCATGAAGGCGGGAAAAGACGGAAGAGCCTTCGGTTCCATTTCCACTAAGGAAGTACAGGAGGAACTGAAGAAGCAGCACAAGCTTACTGTGGACAAGAAGAAAATGGAGCTGGATGTACCCATGAAGAACTTTGGCGGCTATGACATTAAGGTGAAGCTGCATAAGGATGTGGAAGCAACCCTTCATGTAAGTGTTCAGCCACAGGCCTAAAGAAATTTCAAGACTTCTCTCTTTTTCGAAAAATGCTAAAGAAAAGGAGAGAAGTTTTTTAGACCGAAAGTAGAGAGGGAAGAAAAAATGGCTGAACAGGAAGAGCGCCTGGTACTGAGAACCGTTCCCCATGCCAAGGAAGCGGAAGAAAGTGTCATCGGTGCCATGATTCGAGACCAGGATGCGGTGATGACCGCTTTGGAAATTCTGGTACCGGAGGATTTTTACAATAGACAATATCATATTTTGTTTGATGCCATGCGGGAAATGTCTTCCGAGGGCGTGAGCATTGACTTTGTCAGTCTTCAAGAGCGTCTTCGAAGAAAAAAGGATGTTCCGCCGGAGTTTTTTTCTCTGGAAACCCTTAGAAATTTGGCGATTTCCGTTCCCAGTGTGGGAAATGTTCGTCTCTATGCGGAGATGGTAAAGGAAAAGTCTACCCTGCGGGCTTTGATTAAAACCAATGAGGAGATTGCAGAGCTTTGCTATAGCGGGAAAGAAGATTTGGAGACCATACTGGAAAGTACGGAGAAACGGATTTTCCAGCTGCTGATGCAGAAAAATAACCGGCAGTTTGTTCCCATTGATGAGGTGGCGATGAATGTGCTTCGACGCATTGAAGCCGCTTCCAAGCAAAAGGAATCCATCACCGGTGTGCCTACCGGCTTTATTGACCTGGATTATCGAACCGCCGGGCTGCAAAAATCGGACTTGATTCTGATTGCCGCCCGTCCTTCCATGGGAAAAACCGCCTTTGTTCTCAATATTTTGGACCATGTGGCGGTGAAGAAGCGGGAGCCTGCCATGGTATTTTCTTTGGAGATGTCCAAGGAGCAGCTGGTAAACCGTCTGCTCTCTTTGGAAACCTACATTGACGCGGATAAACTGCGAAAGGGAAACCTTACCGATGAGGACTGGGGAAATCTGATTGAGGGAATTGACCGTATTTCCCATGCCAATATGCTGATTGATGATACCCCCGGAATCACGGTTTCCGAGCTTCGGGGCAAATGCCGTAAGATGAAGCTGGAAAAGGGCATTTCTCTGATTATGATCGACTATTTACAGCTGATGAGCGGAGAAAGAGGAAAGCGTTCTTCGGAAAATAGACAGCAGGAAATCTACGAAATTTCCCGTTCCTTAAAGACTATTGCCAGAGAAATGGATTGCCCG
>CALIEL010000398.1 GCA_938022235.1 Oribacterium parvum | reverse complement strand
CATCACGATGCAGAGCATAAACCTTCTCCCCTTCTTTAGCATTTCCAAAGAGTTGACCTTCTACAGAAAAACGATCCCCCTCTACAACTGCATAGCTTTCTACCATCAGAGTAAAGCGGGTTCGCTCAGCTCTGTTATGGTTTTCTTGCTGCTCTACATTGTCATTGCTATGCTTCTCGGAATCGACTCCATTCCCACTATTACTTTGATTCTCAGACTTAGACTCATCTTTCCGAGTAAAAAACTTCTTTAAACCTTCTAACATTCTATCCTCCCGAAACTATATTAGCTTTATGCAAAACATTTTATCTCAAAATCACCTCATTGCCATCTACTTATTTAACTTTGTCACCAGGACTCCAAATAAATACTATTTTTCACAAGAAAATCACACCCTTCTTTCTTTAATCGGTCTATACTATGCGGCGAAGAATAGCATAATCTCGCAAAAGGATGTATAGTACTTGGACAATGCTTATCCCAAAAGGGAATGATAGAGTCGAAAGGAGTCGTTATGGAAATCCAAAAAACAGCCAGCGCCGGCACCACGGAGAAATGTGATTGCCTGGTAACCGTTTCTAAAGGGAGCGGCGGCAGAACGGTGGAGCTTAAATCCAAGGTGCTCTACGAATATGGAGACGGGATGGTTGCCCTAGTTCATCACTGCCTTACACAAATGGGCATTCAGGATGCCCTCGTGGAGGTCGAAGACATGGGCGCCTTTGACCACATCCTTGTAGCAAGATTACAGGCTGCTGTATACCGTAGTCAGGATAAAACGGAAAATATTCCTTGGGGGGATCTGCTCTATGAATAATAAAAATCGCCTGCGAAGAAGCATGATGTTTCTGAATGCACAGAAACCGAATCTTTTAAAGGATCCTTATATCTACGGGGCGGACTCCTTGATTTTCGATCTGGAGGATGCTGTGGCTCTTGGAGAAAAGGATGCTGCAAGATTTACTCTCTTTCATGCTTTAAAAAAAGTAGATTATCAAAATGCAGAAAAAGTGGTGCGGATTAACGGAATCGATACTCCCTTTTGGAAGGAGGATATTCGCTGCGCCGTATTTGCCGGCTGTGACAGCATTCGTATTCCGAAAACGGAATCCAAGGAGGATGTTCTTACGGTAGAAGCGGAAGTAGCAAAGGCGGAGCAAGAAGCCGGTGTGGATCTCGGAAGCACCCTTCTTATGGCGGCTATCGAGTCTGCAAAGGGCGTGGTACATTTGGAAGAAATTTGCCATGCTTCGGACAGGCTTTTCGGGGTAGCCCTTTCTGCAGGAGATTATACCAAGGATTTACATACCGGAATCAGCGGAAGCGGCGTAGAGCTTAGCGGAGCAAGACAACTGATGATTATTCACGCAAGAGCCGCAGGAATACAATGCTTTGATACCGTCTATACCAATCTGGAGGATATGGAAGGCTTCCGGAAGGAAGTGGAGCTGATTCACACCATGGGCTTTGACGGAAAGTCCATTATAAACCCGAGACAGATTCCCGTTGTGCATGCTGTTTATACGCCAAGCGAGGAGGAAATTGCCTTTGCCGAAAAAGTAGTACAGGAAATTGATGAGAAACGAAGTCAGGGCATCGGCGTATTTACTGTGGACGGGAAAATGATAGACATCGCCTTTTATGACGGGGCAAAAAGAACCCTTGCTCTTGCAAAGGCTGCAGGCGCTTTGGAGGAGGTACAAAATGATTAATGCAGTGGGGAGAGATATCCCGGATGCGGTTTTAGCGGAAACCGGGAAAACGGTATTTCAGGGAAGCAGACATTTTGACGACTATACTTATGAAAAGACAGCAGTAAAAGCGAGAGCACGAATCGGTGGCGAGGGCAGTAAACTGGAAAAGGATTTGCAGGAGGTTTTGCGAAAATGCAACGCCCATGACGGCATGACCATCAGCTTTCACCATCATTTTCGGGAAGGAGACCTGGTGGCTATGCAGGTGATGCAGGCTATTCATGAGATGGGCTTTAAGAACATTACCATCTGTGCCAGCTCCCTAAGCAAAGCACAGGACGAGCTCGTTCCCATGCTGGAAGACGGTACCGTAACCCATATCGAAAGCTCCGGAGTTCGGGGGAAAATCGGAGAAGCCATCAGTGAGGGGAAATTGCAGGGAATCGCTATTCTTCGTTCCCACGGCGGAAGAGTGCGGGCCATCGAAACGGGAGAAACGAAAATCGACATTGCCTTTATCGGGGCCCCCAGCTGTGATGAATACGGAAATTGCCGGGCAGTAGGGGGAAACAGCAACTGCGGTGTGCTCTCCTACTCTGCCATTGATGCGGAGTATGCCGAGTATGTGGTGGTTTTAACGGATTGTCTTGTTCCCTTTCCGAATTTTCCGGCAGATATCAGTATGACTGACGTGGACTATGTACTAAAGGTGGATGCTATCGGAGATCCGGAAAAAATCGCTACCGGTGCCGCCCGTCCCGTGACGGATAGAAGAAAACTGATGATGGCGGAAAGCTGTGCAAAGTTCATTGCCGCTACCCCCTATTTTAAAGAAGGCTTCACCTTTCAAACCGGTATAGGCGGTGCAGCCAGTGCCACGGCACTTTGTCTTTCGGAGAAAATGCGGGAGAAAAACATTCATATGGGCTTTGGCGCCGGAGGAATGTCCAAACCCATGTGCGATTTATTGGATGAGGGTTTGGTTTCCTGTCTTTTGGATACCCAGGACTTTGATTTGCCTTCTATCGAGAATCTGATTTCCCATCCGAAGCATTTTTCCATCAGCACCAAGGAATATGCCGATCCTTTCTGTAAAGGCGCGGTGGTTAATAAATTGGACTTTGTGATTTTAGGCACTCTGGAGGCAGATGTACATTTTCACTGCAATGTGGTGATGAGCTCCGAGGGAGAATTAATGGGGGCTCAGGGAGGACATCCGGATACGGCTGCCGGAGCAAAATGCACCATTGTCATCACGCCTTTGGTGCAGGGAAGAATTCCTACTATTCGAAATGATGTGACCACAGTTACCACCCCCGGGGAAACTGTGGATGTGATTGTTACTGACTATGGCATTGCCATTAATCCCCGGCGTCCGGAGCTTTTGGAGGCTGCAAAAGCCGCTAAGCTTCCCATAAAGAGTATTGAAGAATTACGAGATATTGCCTACAAAATCTGTGGAGAACCGACTAAACTGGAATTCGAGGATAAGGTAGTTGCCATTATCGAAGCAAGAGACGGCAGCATCATGGATGTGGTAAGAAAGCGAAAGGATAAAAGTCTAATTACACTAAGCGCTAGATAAAAACAAGTAAAGCCAAGTGCCATTCTTATAAAACTAATTATGTAATTTACGCCAAGGGAGTGCAAAATGGAATTTTATTGTAAAAGCGGAGAACGAATCCATGTGGATATTCTGGGAGAAGGCTTCCCCATTGTCTTCCTCCATGGAAACAATCTGCAAAGCGGCTATTTTGCAAAGCAAAGGGTTCTTGAGAAAGAGTTCCAGCTCCTCTTTGTAGATAGTTTGGGGCATGGGAAATCCGGAGAACTGCAGGGTGAAACAAGCTTTGCTTACCTTGCTGATAGTCTGGAGGAGCTGCTTTCCTCCCTTTCCATAGAAAAATGCCTTTTGGTGGGGCACAGTGACGGCGCGAACCTCGCCCTGGAATACGCCGGTCGCCACGGCGAAAGAGTGGCCGGGATTCTGGCAAACAGCGGAAATATTTCCTTTTCCGGTCTAAAGTTTCTTCCCCGTTATGCCTGCTATCTGGAAGAATGGCTCTACCGCTTTTTGGGGCTCTTTCTTCCCGCCTTTAAACGAAAATCCAGAGTTTCTCCCCTTTTACGGGAAAATGTGGATGTGCCGAAGGAAGTTTTTCAAAAGGCGCCTTACCCTGTAGTGGTTTTGGTGGGCGATAGGGATATGATTAAACGGAAACACAGTATGGCGATTGCGA
>CALIEL010000397.1 GCA_938022235.1 Oribacterium parvum | reverse complement strand
TTTCGAGTAATTAAGGGAGGCGTTCTTACTACGGTTCAGGACTTAGGTCGTACAGGTTATCAGGCCCGGGGCTTTAATGTGAACGGTGTCATGGATAGAAGAGCCTTTCGTATCGCAAACCTGCTTTTGGATAATCCGGAAAACGAGGCGGTGCTGGAATGCACTTTAATCGGTCCCACCTTGGAGTTCACCGCTCCTATGATTATCTCCATTACAGGAGGTGACTTTCGACCGGAATTAAATGATGAAGCCATCCCTATGTATACAGCCATATATGTGGCGAAGGGGGACGTGCTGAAGATAGGTTCCGCAAGAACAGGAAGGACATGCTATATCGCCTTTTCCAACTATTTAAAGGTGCCGGTAATTATGGGCTCCCGTTCTACCAATTTAAAGTGTCAGATTGGCGGCTTTAAGGGAAGAAAATTAGAGGATGGGGATTATCTGGATACCAGAATTAATCGAAGAATTTATCTTCCCAGCTTTCTTTCCAGAACTCTTCCCTTAAAGGAATATGAGGAAAGCAAAGTGAAGATTCGGGTGGTGCCCGGACCGGAGGAAGAGGTATTTTCCAAAAGAGGAATCAAGAGCTTCTATGAAAGTGAATATACGGTGGGAAGTGAGTTTGACCGTATGGGACTTCGCTTGGACGGGGCATATATTGAAAGTAAGAAGGGCTCCGACATTATTTCCGACGGAATTGCCTTAGGTTCTATTCAGGTTCCTTCCCACGGAAAGCCCATTGTCCTTCTGGCAGACCGGCAAACCACCGGAGGCTATGGAAAAATAGCTACGGTAGCAACGGTAGATTTGCCAAAGCTGGTACAAAGAAGGATGGATGATAAGATTCATTTTGAAAAGATTACGGTACAGGAGGCACAAAGGTTGCTCCGGGAAGAGGAAAAGGAGCTACAGGAGATGCGAAAGCTGATTCATAAGCCCTGTAAGGAAGTCTTAGATTGTCGTTTGGCGGCAAAACGCTTATCCAAGTTATTTGAGAAGTAGGAGAGGAGAAAGAATGGATTTAGAAAAGGTAGAGGGTTTGGTAAGAATTTTGGAGAATTCCTCCTTAAATACCATGTCCATTAAAGATGGAGATTTTAAGATTGTTATGAGTAAATTAGACCATCCTCCCGTGCTTGCTCAGGGAGGAGCTTCTCAGGTGGTTTATGAGAGTCTGGCTGCGGAAAAGCAGGAGAATACGGAAGAAGAGAATGAGGTGCATATTACCAGTCCTATCGTGGGAACCTTTTATTCCGCATCTGGACCGGATATTCCCGCCTTTGTTACGGTGGGAGATAAGGTAAAGGCGGGGGATACGGTTTGTATTCTGGAAGCTATGAAGATGATGAACGAAATCACCGCGGATTTTGACTGTGAAATCGAGGCGGTGCTGGTTTCCAATGAGCAGAAGGTGGAGTATGGACAGCCTTTGTTCCGTGTGCGTAAGCTGTAAAGGAGGCGGAAGTGTTTAAGCGAGTCTTAGTAGCCAACCGGGGAGAGATTGCCGTTCGGGTAATTCGGGCTCTTCGGGGCATGGGTATCCCCTCCGTGGCGGTATATTCCAAAGAAGACCAGGACAGCCTTCACGGAAGACTGGCGGAGGAAAGGGTCTGTATTGGAGAGGGTTCTTCCCGGAATTCCTATTTAAATATGGACACCCTGATTACCGTGGCCAAGAATACCGGCTGTGATGCCATTCATCCGGGCTATGGTTTTCTGTCGGAAAATGCTCAGTTTGCCGAAAAATGTAGGGAAAACGACATTTGCTTTATCGGACCGAGTCCGGAGGTGATAGACGGCATGGGGAATAAATCCCAGGCCAGAACCAAGATGCGGGAAGCTGGGGTGCCGGTGGTCCCCGGTTCTTTAAATGCTCTTTATGATGTGAAGGAGGCCTTAGAGGAAGCCAAGGCCATGGGCTTTCCGGTAATGATTAAGGCCAGCTCCGGCGGCGGCGGAAAGGGTATGCGGGAATGCTATTCCGAGGGAGATTTTGAAAATGAATTCCTTACCGCCCAAAGGGAATCCGCCAATGCCTTTTCCGATGATGCCATGTATCTGGAAAAGCTGATTTTGGAGCCCCGTCATGTGGAAGTGCAGATTATGGGAGACAGCTTCGGGAATGTGATTGCTCTCGGAGAAAGAGATTGTTCCATCCAGCGAAATCACCAAAAGCTGGTGGAGGAATCCCCCTCCCCCATTGTGACAGCGGAAAGCCGTAAAGCCATGATGGAGGCTGCGGTGAATGCGGCCAAGGCGGTGTCTTACGTAGGAGCCGGCACCATAGAATTTATCGTGGATCAGGAAGGCAAGTTCTATTTTATGGAAATGAACACCCGTATTCAGGTGGAGCACGGGGTAACGGAGCTGGTAACGGATACGGATCTTGTGATAGAGCAGATTCGGGTTTGTGCCGGGGAGCCTCTTAGCATGAAGCAGGAGGAAGTTCTTCTACGGGGACATGCCATAGAGTGTAGAATCAATGCGGAAATTCCGGAGAAGAATTTTATGCCAAGTCCCGGAACCATTACGGCCTTGCATTTACCGGGAGGAAACGGTGTAAGAGTGGATACGGCCATTTATACCGGCTACAAGATTCCT
>CALIEL010000396.1 GCA_938022235.1 Oribacterium parvum | reverse complement strand
GGCTCCGGTGGTTACGGTTTCAAAAACGATTTCCTCCGCCGCTCTACCTGCCAGACATTCCACCATCATGGAATGAAGCTCTGCCTTGGTATTCAGATATTTTTCTTCCTCAGGTACCTGCATAACGTATCCTAAGGCTCCCATGGTTCTTGGGACAATGGTAATTTTCTGTACCGGCTCGGAGTTCTTCTGCACTGCCGCCACAAGGGCATGCCCTACCTCGTGGTAAGAAACAATCTTTCTCTCCTGCTGGGAAAGGATACGATCCTTCTTTTCCTTACCCACCAAAACCACTTCCACCGCCTCAAACAAGTCCTTCTGGCTAACCTTTTCTCTACCATTTTTTACCGCAGTGATGGCGGATTCGTTCATCATATTGGCAAGATCCGCTCCCACCGCACCGCTGGTGGCCAAGGCGATTTCGTCAAAGTCCACGCTGTCGTCCAGCTTGATGTCCTTGGCATGCACCTTTAAGATGTTGACTCTTCCCTTCAAATCAGGCTTTTCCACAATGACACGGCGGTCAAAACGTCCCGGACGAAGCAAAGCCGGATCCAGGATTTCCGGACGGTTGGTGGCCCCCATGACCATGATTCCCTTCCCTGCATCAAAGCCATCCATTTCAGAAAGGAGCTGATTCAGAGTCTGTTCTCTTTCATCATTGCCCCCGTAACGGGTATCTCTGGTCTTACCGATGGCATCAATCTCATCAATGAAGATGATGCAAGGCGCAGTCTGGTTTGCCTGTCGGAACAAATCTCTTACACGACTGGCTCCCACACCAACGAACATCTCCACAAAGTCTGAACCGGAAAGAGAGTAGAAGGGCACATTGGCCTCTCCTGCCACAGCCTTGGCCAGCAGGGTTTTTCCGGTTCCCGGAGGCCCTACCAAAAGGGCTCCCTTAGGAAGCTTTGCACCGATAGAAGTATACTTTGTGGGATTATGTAGGAAGTCTACGATTTCCACAAGGCTTTCCTTTGCCTCATCCTCACCTGCTACATCCTTAAAGCTAATGCCGGTGTCCTTCTGCATATACATCTTCGCCTTGGACTTGCCTACCCCGGAGAATCCTCCACCGGAGGCTCCCATTTTCTTCACCATGGTGTTCATCAGAAGAATCAGGAAAACAAAGGGCAGTACAATACTGACAATAATCTGCATCAGAAAGGCGGAATTATCCGGTCTCTTTCTGTAAATCTCCACGTTATGTCTATAGAGACGCTCCACCAAAGATGCCGCATCCGCGTTGACCGGCACAACATAATAGACTCTGCTTTCTCCCTGAGTCAGTCCGGAAGAGCTGTCGGATCCTGCATTATTTCTTCTTTTCAAATGATTCTTTAAAATCATCCCCAGGATAGTTTCCCAAGAAGTCCTATCGGAAATATCCTCCTTAAAATAAACCTCTTCCGATTTTAAACCGTTCTCTTTGAGACCTTCCTTATTATTCTTAGAGGAATCCTGCGACAAGGAGGAATTCTGTTCAGAGAAAGAAGTTTCTTCCTTTGACGTATCAAAGTTCAAGGCCTTTCCTTCTTCATCATCCCTGGCAATGCCTTCCTTCTCCTCTTTACTTGGATTTTCCTTCGGCTGCTCTGTCTTCACTCTGCTCTTGGGATAAACCGTAATCTGTCCGTCTCCCCACTCTACCTTGGCCACCAAATCCTGATCCACCATAGAAAGAAAACGACTATAGCTTAATTCCTGAGACATGCCCTTGGTCATAAAACGCTGGGCTACCGTATATATAAAGAAGGTTACTGTTGCCGCTATTAAAACGATGAGAACCGTCTGCCCCCAGTTAGAGAAGCCTCCATTCTCACCGCCTTTAAAATCATTATTATTATCCATTCCACTCTCCTTATTCTCATGGCTTACGCCGTTATATCATTATACGGAGAGCCCCCACATAAAGCAAGGCAAATCGGCGTCGCTACAAGCTTTTTCCGTTTTGCCTATTTTTTAAAGATATTCTATTATTTTTTTGACAAACAAGGTTCCGAGAAGCTCTATATAGAACCATCAAAATCACCTTATTACAACAAAGCGAAAGCTGAAAAAGTTCAATATTCCAGTGTTTTCTTGCATATAGGTCTGAAAATGGGGTAATCTGAGCCCGTCAGCACTTGCTGAAATCAAGCGTAGCGCCGATTGAAGCTTAGTGCTGATACGAAGGCGAAGTTAGCGGGAGCGTGCCCCATTTCAGAGCTATATGCAAAGAAAACTGTTAGAACTTTACAGCTGAGCTACTACGAAATCCCCCATTTCCGAACAGGACAAAAGCTTTTCCCCTTCCTTTCCGGAAAAGATATCCTTGGTTCTGCCCCCCAGCGCCAAGACCTTTTCCACTGCATTTTCCACTCTGGC
>CALIEL010000395.1 GCA_938022235.1 Oribacterium parvum | reverse complement strand
GGCACTAAGCTTCACCTTGGGAAACATGGCCTGCACCGTATTTAATAAAGAAGCGTGGGCACGAACCGCCTTTTCACTGAAATAAAACAGCTCATAGGCGGACTCCCCGTTCAGATAGAGACTTCCAATCTGTTCGCCGGCTACATTTTCCGCCTTATCCGCCTTTTTAATCTGCAGATTTCCCTCCGCATCCGTTTCAAAATTGCCGTTTTCTTCCTTCCCTTTCGTTGTGTCTTGCTTTGCATCGGATCCTTGCTTTGCTTCCGCGCTCTGCTTTGCTTCTGCCTCTTCCTGCTTGTCCTCTGTTCCTTTTCCTTCTTCTAGCTGCTCTTTCCCTTCTTTCTTATCCCGGGCTTCCGCCTTTTCCCGACCTTCCCCATCGGATTCCTTTTTCTCTGCTACTCCGTCCTGTTCGCCTTCCCCATCCTTCTTCAATGCGAAGGTCTCCGCCAAAGCCCCTTCCCCTGTGGGAATTTCTTCTTTGACCTGCTCGGCTGCTCCGTAAATCTGCTCTCCCTGCAAGCCATAGAAAGCCTTGGTTTTCGAAGCCAAAAGCATCCACTCTTCTTTTCCCGGATAGCTGTCCTGATACCAGGAGCTGATATCCCGGAAATAGCTTCCCGCAAAAAGTCCCTGCAAGGAAAATGCGGGAAACTGCTTCAGTTCTCTTTTTTCCGCATCGGAATATCGCGGTCTTAAGGGGAGAAGTATCCCCAGCGCAAAAAGACAAGACAAGAGCCCCATCATAGCCAACGAAAATATCTTGGCATAAGGAAAATCCTTCTTGGGCTTTTCCTGACCCGTCTCTTCCGTGCTCTTCGCTTTAGGAGTTTCCACTTCTGTAGATTTATCTTCCGTCAATTTTTCTTCCATAATCTTTTCTTCTATGATTTGTTCTTCTGTAATTTGTTCTTCTCTTCCCCGACTATCCATTCCCCTCTACTCCCTGTACGATAAGTCTTATCCTCTACGCATTTGCCATTCTTTCCTTTTGAAAAATTCGGAAAATTCTTCACTAAAATTGATTATACAAAAACGGCATATAGCTCTGCCCTGCCATAAGAGCGAAGGACAAGAGCAAAAAGGCAATCGCCGCCAAAAGCTTTCCCCAGAAATACAGCTGTTCCGCATGGTCTAAGAAGAAAATGCTAAGCTTTGTTCTTCTTTGGATTCTTCGAAGGATTTTCTCATGGCGGAGCAAGTCCTCCTGATTTTCCTGACTAAGCTCTGCTTCCATCTTTTCTTCCCTCAAGAGTTCTTCTGATTCTATTTTTGCATCTGCTTTTACTTCTGATTCTACTTCCTCTTCCGCCTTAGCCTCTGCTTCTACCTCTTCTGCAAATGAAATAGCTTCTTCCTTTTGTACTTCCGTTTCCCCTGATGTTTCCTCAGGGCAAGGATCGCCTTTCCCATCCAAGCTAAGCTTTAGCATCGGATATTTTTCTTCGGGAAATAAATCCTTCCTATCGGAAGAAGCGCCAAAAAGCAACTCCTCTGCTGTAGCTTCCGGAACTCCTTTCAAAACAGCTTCCCCGGCATCTATCGCCGTTACTTCCGG
Organism: Oribacterium parvum; assembly: GCA_938022235.1. GTDB lineage: Bacteria > Bacillota > Clostridia > Lachnospirales > Lachnospiraceae > Oribacterium > Oribacterium parvum_A. Next base: position 8,994 of record CALIEL010000395.1, on the reverse strand, counting down.
GGTATCTACTACAGCTTCCGGAGAATCTGTCCCTGCTTCCGGAGAATCTTCCTCCGAATCCTCCATGCCGTAAAATCCCAGACTTGCTCGTTTCTTCCTTGCCAAACGGGATTTTCCCCGGAACAGGAGCTTTTGCCATTCTTCCTCTAGGCTGCTCAAAAGATTGCCGGAAAAGAGAATGGCTATAAGGAGCAGAAAAATGTTGCTCTTTGCAATCAACAGGGTTTTTCCGTCCACTAAAGCCAGGCTCTTCGGCAAGGTATGAAGCCAAAGGATATTTTTCAGGCTTTGGAAATCGGAAAAGCGGAAAAGAATCCAGGAAAAATACAACACCACAAGAGTATAAACGTGCTGTAAGCATCTCAGAACAAAGGAGAACGTTCCTCCTTCGGATTTTTTCATTCTTTTCCACAGCTTCTTACAGCAAAGCTCCAGCAGGATAAAAACAAAGAAATACAGTCCCCAAAGAATGAAATTCGCCGTGGAACCATGCCAAATTCCGGTTAAAATCCAAATCAAAAGAAGATTTCTCACCTGCAAAGGAAAGGGAACTCGATTTCCTCCAAGCGGAATATAAACATAGTCCCGGAAAAACATGGATAGTGAAATATGCCAGCGTCTCCAGAAGTCTCGAATGGAACGGGCGCTATAGGGTGCCTGAAAGTTTTCCGGAAGGGTAAAGCCGCAGATTTCCCCGATTCCTATAGCCATATCCGTATAGGCGGAAAAATCCAAAAAGATCTGTAGCATATAGGAAATACCGGAAAGGAATACTGCCAGAAAGGAAAAGGATGGAGAAGACTGTATCATAGAAGCGTTTTTCAGACTATCCAAGCTAAGAACTTCTACGGAAAGGGCGCCCAGTGCATCCGCCAAAGCCAGCTTTTTCCACAGGCCGAAGGTAAATCGGAACAGGCCGTGGGAAAAGGCTTCATAGGAAAATGCACGATTTTTGATTTCTTCCCGCATTTCCGAATAACGAAGAATCGGTCCCTGAGAAAGCACCGGAAAAGCAAAGGCAAAAAGAGAAAAGGAAAAAATCTCCTGTTCCGCCTCCTTTCCCTGATAGCAATCGTAAAGGTAAGCTATAAAACGGAAGCTGTAAAAGGAGATGCCAAAGGGCATCCAGCCCTTCACCATTTTCGGTAGGAAAGGTAGAGCTGCACTGTACTTGAAAAAAGCTAGAGGCAGGAGGATTCCCGCTAAGGATAGGAAAAATATTTTTTTCTTTTTCCCTTCCGTGGCCTTTCCCAAAGCTTTTCCCATAAAAAAAGCAAAAAGGGTAAAGACGCAAAGAAAGACTACTGCCAAAAGTCCCTGAAAAAGCAAGAAGAAGCAAGATGCCAGGAAAAACACCGCATTTTTCCAAGCAAGTTCCTTCTTCCCGAAATACAAAAGCAAAAACAGGGGGAGAAATCCCGCCACAAAGATCATTTGCGAAAACTGCATATTGCAAACCTTTCCCTTGTCAATTTTCTAAAAATCCGTTATACTCATTAGGCTTCGGGGGCGATGAAGCTTGGGCCCCACGCAATGGGAGATACCGAACCGTGTCAGGATGGGAACATAGCAGCACTAAGGTAAACCTTTCATGTGCCGTGGGTTATCCTGGGTGGAGTTCCCGAAGTTTTTTTATTTACCAAGATATGATAGCAAATTTTTTCGCTATCATATTCCTCGCGATACAGTGCTATACTGCGTGTTCTTTTCTTAATCCTTAATGCGATACACCTGTAAGGCATTTTCCGTGGTTTTTCGAATAATTTCTTCCTCTGAAATTCCCTTTAATTCCGCCAGGCAGGAAACCACATAGCGAAGGTTTCCGGAATGGTTTCTGCTTCCTCGAAGAGGAACTGGACTCATGTAAGGGCAATCCGTTTCCAAAACGATGTGGTCTAAAGGAATCTCCGTAGCCACCTGCTTTAACTTCTTGGCATTGGAAAAAGTCAGTACACCGCCGATTCCCACCATCATACCCAAATCAATAAATTGCTTGGCTACTTCCAAGGGATAGGAAAAGCAATGCACAATTCCCCCATTGACATAGCCCTTATGGTCTCTAAGCAAATGGTAGGTGTCCATAGCCGCATCCCGGGAATGGAGTACCACCGGAAGATTTCTTTTCCTGGCCAGCTCCATCATGGCAATAAAGCAGTCCTTCTGTACCTCCGGGTCCGGATTGAACTCTTGCATCTCCGTGATTTCCCCTTTGGCAAAGGCCTCTGCTTCCTGCTCTTTTTCCACCCTGGAGCGCTTATCTATCCGAAAATAATCCAGGCCTATCTCCCCCATAGCTACCACTTCCTTTTCTTGGCTCAGGGTATAAATCTCAAGTAGCGATTCTTCCGTAAGCTCATCCGCATTTTCCGGATGAAAGCCCACTACTGCATATTTTTGAAGTCCCGGAATAAAAAGCTCTCTCGCTAAACGAATAGCATCATTGGAGCTTTCCAGGTTATAACCGATTTCACAAATCCGGTCCACCCCCTGTTCCGGAAGGGAGCGGAGCAATGCCTCTCTGTCTGACCCATAGGATTCATCATTGTAGTGGCAATGGGTATCAAAAATCATCTTCTTCTCCTTTTTGATTTCTGTTTTCCTTACATACTCTATATTCTTTTTAATTATTCTTGGTACTTATTCTTGGTACTTATTCTTGCGCTTATTCATGGCACTTGTTCTTCGCACCGTCCTTCGGATAATCTTATGACTACTCTTCTAAATTTATCAACCTCTCTACGCGGTAATCTTTGCCCCTAAGTAAATCAAAAGATAGAAAAAACCAAGATGCAAAGGATAATACACGTAGAAGAAACGACTGAGGGAAATTCTCCCCTTTTCACCATTGTAAAAGGCAATCGGGAGAAAGCTCAATGCTGCAAAACAGTAGCTTCCATAGGACAGAGCCGCTGACAGCGCAGCTCCTGAGGACAGGCGCAGTGCCTTTTCCTTACGGAAGTTATACAGTGCGGCAATCAGGAAAATGCCCAGTGCTCCGTAGTCTGCCCGAATCAGCTCCGCAATGGCGGCACAGGACAGCACCGCAGCCCATTTGTAGAAAACATTTTTCCGAAAACGGTGCATTCCCTCCATACACAGCACACCCAAAGCCAGGGTAAAGCCGATATTCTGAACGGTAAAATTATAAACCTGATTGAAAAATGCCAGGTCAAAGGGCACTTCCGATACTATACCCATCAAAAGCAGTCTGAAAAAATATTTCTTTCGGTCGTGGCTATGACGGAAGCCTTCTGTCAGGAGAAAGGCATAAATCGGAAAGGCCAATCTGCCGATAATCCGAAAGATTCTATAGATTTGGAGCAGTCTGTGCCCCTCCTCCGTAGCAATAGCCATCTGATAGTACTCCGTGGAATAGCCGTAGAGTTTTCCGTTTAGGATTACGATGGCGGCAAAATGGTCTATAGTCATGGAAATAAGGGCAAGGAGCTTCAGCATAAACGCGGAAACTCCTCCCCCTTTTTTCTTGGTATTTAAAATGGCCTGGTAGTTCGTCATATTATGAAATGCTTGCTCCTGCAGGCATATCTGCCAGGGAGGTCATCAGAGAAAGCTTTCCCTCTTCGTCAATGGCGGAAAGGAGCATTCCTTCGGACTGATAGCCGCAAATCTCTCTGGGCGCAAGGTTGCAAAGCACCATAACCTTCTTTCCTAAGAGATCTTCAGGCTTGTAACTGGACTTAATGCCGGAAAGAATCTGTCTTACTTCAGAGCCTACCTGTACCTTGAAAAGCAGTAACTTTTTCGACTTCTTCACTTCCTCTGCATGGATAATCTTTCCGATACGGAAGTCGCATTTGTCAAAGTCCTCATAGGAAATCTCAGCCTTAAAGGGAATATCAATGCCCTTTTCCAAATCCGTATTGCCCGCTGCCTGAGAGCTTCCTAAAGCACAGGCTGTTTTTGCCGCCTTCTTGGCCTCTTCCTTCTTCTCCTCGGCCTGTGCCTTGGCAATCTGGGCCTCGGTAATCTTTTCTACTTCCTTCTCTACCTCTTTCCAATCCTTTCTCTCAAAGAGAGTCTTGGGGTCCGCCACCACCTTATTACCGGAGGGGTAAAGACCGAAGTCGGAAAGGGAAGCAAAGTCTCTTTCCGTAGTGGAAAGCTGCTCTAAAATCTCCGCTCCTGTAGAGGGCATAAAGCTCTTCAGTAAAGAAGCGCCGATAACAATAGATTCAGTCAGGTTATACAGCACGGTTCTTAAGCGATCCGCCTTGCTTTCTTCCTTCGCCAAAACCCATGGTTCTGTCTCATCAATATATTTGTTGGAGCGTCTGAAAATCTCAAAAATTGCAGTTAAGGCATCCGCTACCTTCAGCTCATCCATCTTGGATGCGGCAAGCCTTGCCTGCTCCAAAACGGTGCTCTTCAGATCCTGATCCACCGGCTCTGTTACGCCCTTATCCTCCACGATGCCGTCAAAGTACTTATTGCTCATGGAAATGGTACGCTTTACCAGGTTTCCTAAAATGTTGGCCAACTGGGAATTAAAACGCTCTACCATCAGCTCCCAGGAGATAACACCGTCATTTTCAAAGGGCATTTCATGCATTACAAAGAAACGCACTGCATCCACGCCGAAAAGCTTTACCAAATCGTCGGCATAGATTACATTTCCTCTGGACTTGGACATCTTGGTTCCCTCATCCGACTTGGCGGTAGCAGTAAGTAACCAGGGGTGTCCGAAAACCTGCTTGGGCAGAGGAACATTTAAGCTCATTAAGAAGATGGGCCAGTAAATGGTATGGAAACGAACAATATCCTTTCCAATCAAATGCAGGTCCGCAGGCCAATACTTCTTAAAACGTTCCTGATGCTCTCCGTCCACATCATAACCGATACCGGTAATATAGTTGCTTAGGGCATCCAGCCAAACGTAAACCACATTTTTCTCGTCAAAGTCCACGGGAATTCCCCAGGTAAAGGAGGAACGGGACACGCAAAGGTCTTGTAAGCCCGGCTTTAAGAAGTTGTTCACCATCTCGTTTTTCCTAGAAACCGGCTGAATAAACTCAGGATGGCTTTCGATATGCTCCATCAAACGATCCGCATACTTGGACATCTTAAAGAAGTAGGCATCCTCACTGGCCCTCTCCACCGCTCTTCCGCAGTCCGGACATTTTCCGTCCACAAGCTGGGAGTCGGTCCAGAAGGACTCACAGGGAGTACAGTACCAGCCCTCGTATTTTCCCTTATAAATATCTCCGTTCTCATACATCTTTCGGAACATCTTCTGCACTTGCTTTTCGTGATATTCCTCTGTGGTACGCATGAACTTGTCATAGGAGGTGTCCATCAAATCCCAGATGGTATGAATTTCTCCTACCACCTCATCCACGAATTCCTTGGGAGTCTTCCCCGCATCCTTGGCCTTCCCCTCGATTTTCTGACCATGCTCATCGGTTCCGGTCATGAAAAATACATCATAGCCCTCGTAACGCTTGAAACGGGCAATGGCATCAGCCAGGATAATCTCATAGGTATTCCCGATATGGGGCTTTCCTGAGGCATAGGCAATGGCAGTGGTAATATAATAAGGCTTTTTTTCCATAGACTCTCCTTTATCTCTTCTATCCTCTTCATCCTGCAAAGAACAGTTTTTTCGACATCTTTACAAGAGCCTGAAAACAGGAAATTTCTGCTTTCTCTCTATATTCTATAAACATTCCTAGTCTAACATAGATTTTTCACTAGTCAATAAAATGTCGTCAGGAAGGGGAAAGAGCGGGGTTTCCCAGGCGCGCTCCAATAAATTTTTCCATATAAATTGCCCCTCCTCGTTCCACCTAATAGCCTTGAAACAGAGGCACGCTCCCGCTAACTTCACCCTGCAACGGATACTAAGCGAAAAACTGCAGTTCCTTTGTTTTTCGCAAGTACCGGCGGGTTCAGATTGCCTCTTATTTCAAGGCTATTGATGGAACTTCGGATGATGCTCACTTCCTTATTATATCAAGACAAACGGAATGCCGCTCGATCCGTGAACGATACTTGTTAAGAATTATGCAAAAAGAGCGGCGTCGCCTAGGCGAACACTGCTCTTTTGAAAGTATCTTTTGTTTAATTTGCTGATTTACTTGTAAGCAAATCCTCCGGATTATTCTGCAAAATGTTTATTGAGTAACTCGTCTACGACGGGAACTGTGATGGTGGATTGGTTCAGTGCTTTAAAAGCCAGAGCCAGGAATATACAGGTTCTGAAAATATCAATCGCCTGGGTAATCAAGGACCAAAACGCGGTAATGGCACGTGTGCCGTCATTGACATTGATAACGGACAAGGCGGTTCCAACCCATTTAAACACATCCGGAACCAAGCCCAAGAGGCTCAGCAGAAAGCTGAAGCAAAGCATCGTTGCTAAAGCCTTCAATGCGGATTTCTTCAGCCAAACATCCTCTTCCATCAGGAAAATATAGCCAACAGCAAGTAAAATCGCAGTGTAATTTCCCAGCACCGCCAAAACATAAACGCCGGCAGCCGCTAAGCCTACGGATACTCCTAACTTTGTTTTCATACTCTTCATTCCTCCATGCCTAACTATGATGCTTTATAGCACGCAAACAACTTAGTTTCCGTTCACTGCATTATCAACAGCATCCTCTGCCTTGTTTACGGCCTGTTCTGCCGTGTTCTCCACATGTTCTGCTGCCTGCTTAGCTGCATCCGCAGCACCTTCTGCAGCATTCTCCACCTTATCGGCAGCCTGATTTACAGCTTCCTTCGCATCAGCTACCGCATTCTCTACTGCAGCCTTGCCTTCATTCTTTAAAGCGTTCAGCTTTTCCTGAATCTCTGCAATCTTTGCCTGTGCGGCATGAATCTCTTCAATAAAAGCCTTAAATTCCTCGGAAGGAGCATTCTCAAAAACCTCAAAATACTTCTTACCGATTTTGCCGTAAACAGCTGTAATTTTCTTCTCTTCATCATGAATCTGGGAGTTGAACTTAGCAGTATCTGCCATTTCCTTTCCCTTCTGCATCACATCCTGACTTGCATCTGAAAGCTTCTTTCCTAAATCATCAAAAAATCCCATAGCATCCTCCTTTTTTTCATCGGTTTTTTAATTCTATCATTTTTCCAATCTAAGTACAATTCTATTTCTTCACTTGTACAATACCATTCTCTACCCATCTTCCTTCAGCGTCCACCATAAATCCATCCGTGGTCTTTTCATTTCTATAGAGATGTCCTTCGTTATTTTCGCTGTTTGTTCCAAAATAGTAGCAATATCCATCAATCCATTGCCAACCTGTTAACATTCTACCCATCCAGCCATCGGAGTTCGGGAAGAGATAATATTTACTTCCGTTTAACTCTATCCATCCGGTAGCCATATAACCACTATCTAAAAAATAGTACCAATAGGACTTTCCATTATATGTTTCATAGCCCCAGCTATTTTTCGGGTAAGTTCCATCCTTTCTTCTATACCACCAGCCTATTTCATCTTTCACCCATTCTCCCTCGGAAAGGGAACGTTCCACACCGAGAACCAGTCCGGAAAGGCTTGCCTTGAAAGAAGTAGATCCACTACTGGATGAAGCACTACTTCTACCGGAACCGCCACTTCCTCCGGAAGATATTCTACCGGTTTCACTCTTTAATTCCTGAAACAAAACAGTATCCGGGGAATACAAATCCACCTGTAAGCCGCCACTATAAGGGTCAATGGCCTCTAAAGAGGCTGTCTTTTTATCCAGTTTCCACTCCTTGTCATTTACATAAAACTTTGTTACTAAATCACCATCTAAACCGTCAAAGCTAATTCGGTATGGTAGATCTCGGATTGCCAAGGACTGTAACTTTGGCCGATAAGCACCCAGCTCAGTAATCTTATCTCCTGCTTGATAAGAAAGCTCCCCTGAAAGGCTTTCCAGCCCAAGATTCTCCCTTATGTTCTCCATAGGAATCTCTACAGGCTCTTCCTTTCCATCCTTTACAATAATGCCTTGAGCATTCTTTTCCCAAGTTCCCTTTCTAAGGACTTCTCCCGGTCTGCTGTATTTAAGTTCTTTTTCCGGAATATATAGTCGCAATTCCTTTAAGGGAAACTCTTCAGTCAATCGAAAATCTTTATGAAACTCAAGTCTGGTTACATCTTCCTCTCTATCATCTACCCAAAAGCAGTAAAAGGAATAGGGTACGGTAAATGATTGGCTTGAAGACCATGGAACAGAAAAAGAAAGAGTTAAATCTGTCCACAAGCTAAACTCATAATTCGGATTCCTGGACGCAAGCTTTATTACTGTCTCATACTGTCCGGGTTTGAATTTATCTCCATTCTTTTCTCTATAACTTTGCCAAAGAGCTAATTGACTATTTTCACCTACAAATTTATGGTAATAAATAACAGAAGAAATCTCAAGGTCTTCTGCATCAAAATACAGATTCTTATCAGTACCTTTCTCATGCAACTTAAGCTTTGTTCCCTGTAAATCAAGTTCCTTCACCCACATCTTATCCTTAGGCTTATTCGGCATAATTCCTTCTAGGGTTCCTACTTGAAACTGAATTTCATCTATCGTTTTCTTTTCAGAATTCTCCGTAGGAGCATTTGCACTACTTACCGAAAAAAATCTTGCCCCTGGAAGCGATGCCAAATTAGAGGAACTTACAGGTAGATTTTCCTCTTCCATTCCTGTTGCTTCCACCGTTTCTTCTACTTCCACTCCTGTTCCTTCGGCAAAAGAGGGAATCAAGCTCAGTGTAGAAATTAACAGAGTCCCTAAAGCCAATACTATTCTCTTTCCTTTTTTCAATTTAGACCTCCTAAGATTGTTATCAAGACTTAGCACTTCTTTTTAGTTTAAAAATATTCATTTTTCAACTAATCTTAATTGTAAGTTTATCCTAATTTCTCTATTATTGCTATAGTTTTTTTATATTAAGATGGTTTCAGAACGGATTACGAGATTGTATCTCAAAGAGATATAAAAAAGATTTTAACCGCAACAAGAAAGTAGAAATATTGCTAGA
>CALIEL010000394.1 GCA_938022235.1 Oribacterium parvum | reverse complement strand
CCTTCAAAGCATCTCTTCCATCCTTACAATACTGGGGAAGATTCTGTCTGCTTATAACAATAGCTGTAGGACAATCCGTGCTGGACAATGCGGAGAACCAAGCCGCCGCAGTCTCCTGTCTGTCACAGGGACGGAACACCCGGAAATTCGGAGTGGAACGCAGCATAGCCAGCTGTTCAATTGGCTCATGGGTAGGTCCATCCTCTCCTACACCGATACTGTCATGGGTTAATACATAAATCTGGGGTAATCCCATAAGGGCTGCCAGTCTTGCCATAGGCTTGACATAATCACTGAAGACGAAGAAGGTCGCTACATAGGAACGAAGTCCTCCATGCAGAAGAATTCCGTTGGCAATGCCTGCCATAGCCAGCTCTCTTACACCGAAATGGATATTTTTTCCAAGAGGATTTTCCGGAGAATAAAATCCCTCTCCCTTCATTTCTGTCTTTGTGGAAGGGGCAAGGTCTGCAGAACCGCCGAAAAGATTCGGCACCAAATCCTTTAAAATCTGAATCACTTCTCCGGAGGAAGAACGGGTTGCTTCCGGCTTCTCCACTGCTGTCCAAAGCTTTTCCTCCTGTAAAAGAGCGGCTGCACTTCCCGGATTATGATAAGCACAATACTTGGCATAGCACTCCGGGTAGGCCTTCTCATACTTTGCTCTTAACTCCTCCCAGGTACTGTAGGAAGTCTTCTTTTCCTCTACCAAAGCATCATAGTGGGCATAAACCTCCTTTGGTACAAGGAAGGGCTCTTCCTCTTCCCAGTTTAGAAACTTCCGCATCTCCTTAATATTTTCCTCTCCCAAGGGCTCTCCATGGGCGGAAGCACTTCCCATCTTCTTAGGAACGCCATAACCGATTTGGGTTTTAATGGTAATAAAATAGGGGGCAGAACAGTCTTCCTTGGCTGTTTCAATAGCCTTGGAAATAGCCTCGGTATCATTACCATCCTCAACCGTTAAGGTCTTAAAGCCAAAGGCCTGCATACGCTGTTCCACATTTTCCGTAAAAGCAATGTCCGTATTGCCCTCAATGGAAATCTTGTTGGAATCATACAAGATGGTCAATTTGTCCAGCTTCAAGGTTCCGGCAAGGGAAAGGGCCTCGGAGGAAATTCCCTCCATCAGACAACCGTCTCCGCAGAGAGCATAGGTTCTGTGGTCTACCAGCTTTAAATCTTCTTTATTAAACTCTGCCGCCAAATGACTTTCCGCCATAGCCATACCTACCGCCATAGCAAGACCTGCCCCCAAGGGACCGGTGGTGGCATCAATTCCCTTGGTATGACCATACTCCGGATGTCCGGGGGTAAGAGAACCCAATTGACGGAACTGCATTAAATCGTCCTTTGTAAGACCGAAGGAAAAAAGATGCAACAAAGAATAGAGCATCATGGAACCATGCCCTGCGGATAAAACGAAGCGATCTCTGTTATCCCAGTCCGGATGCTCAGGATGAAAATGAAGGTGTTTCGCCCAAAGGGTATACGCCATGGGAGCCGCTCCCAAGGGTAATCCCGGATGTCCTGAATTCGCCTTTTGGATTCCATCTGCAGAAAGAATACGGATACTGTTTATTGCCTTCGTTTCAATCTCTTTATTCATTTTTTCCTCCTAAGCTCTTGACCGTTTCTTTATAAAATTACGTTTTCTATCTTACCATAGGGAAAAAAAATGTCTATGAATTTTGGACTTTAAAAATACAAAAAAGCCTTTATAGAATATAGGTCTGAAATCAGGGAATCAATTTCCCTTTTTCAGCCCCATATCCATAAAGGCTGTTTCTAATGTTTAAGCTGTTATTTAGCTTTTATCTTAGCTTTTGTTTTAGCTTTTGTTTTAGCTTTTATTTTAGCTTTTGTTTTAGCTTTTGTTTTAGCTTTTGTTTTAGCTTTTGTTTTAGCTTTTGTTTTAGCTTTTATTTTAGCTTTTGCTTCTTACTCTTCCTTCAACTGGAAGCGCTCTACCAATTCATTCATCTTATTGGCCTGACCGGTAAGCTCTTCGGAGGCTGCCGCACTCTGTTCTGCTGTTGCGGAATTTGCCTGTACCACGGAAGAAATCTGCTGTAAGCCCTGATTTAAGGAAGTGATACCCTCCAAATCCTTGCTGGATGCGGCAGAAATCTTCTCGATTAAGGTGTTTACCTCTTCCGTACTCTTGGAAACGGAATTTAAGGATTCTGCAGTTTCTTCGGTGATTTTTGCACCCTTTTCCACAGCTTCAATGGTTTCTTCAATGAGTAAACCGGTATTCTGTGCCGCCTTTGCGGATTTCTGGGCAAGGTTTCCTACTTCATCCGCCACCACGGCAAAGCCCTTTCCGGCTGCTCCTGCTCTTGCCGCTTCGATAGCCGCATTTAAGGAAAGAATATTGGTCTGGAAGGCAATGTCATCAATGGTCTTAATGATTTTACTGATTTCATTGGACTTTGCGGTAATATCGTCCATGGCCTTACGCATTTCTTCCATCTTCTCATTGGACTGAAGAACCGCAACTCCTGCTTCTCCCTGGAGCTTGTAAGCATCTCCTGCAGTCTTTGTAGAAGCCTGAATGGATTGAGAAATATCCTGCATATTGGCAGACAGCTCCTCGATGGAGGAAGCCTGCTCCGTAGCACCCTGAGACAGGCTTTGCGCTCCGGTATTTACCTGCTCTGCACTGCTTAATACCTGTACGGAAGAAGCGTGAACCTCCTGTAAGGTTCTGTTCATATCCTCTTGAATATGCTTTAAGCTTTCCAGAAGCGGTGCATAATCTCCTACATACTCTTCGCTTTCAAGATTTTCGGTAAAGTTTCCGCCTGCCATAGCATCCAAACGGTCTCTAAGGTCAAATACAATCTTCTTACTTCTTCCGATTACTTCGGAAATACTGCGAGAAAGCTCTCCGATTTCATCCTGCTGGGGATAATGAATTTCCACATCGAAGTTTCCGCCTGCCACTTCTTTTCCGGCCTCACTGATCTTCTTTAATGGCTTTAAGGCATTGGAAATCCGCACAAAGTTAATAATCTGAACCAGAATGAAAATGATGACCTCGGACAAAATCAAAGCAAATAAAAGCTGATTTTTCTCCTGATCAAAATGAGGAATCGTCATAGCGGTCTGCACCCACCAATCTACACCCTCGATTTGCAAAGGTACATAGTAACGAACCTGGCCATCTCTTTGGAAAAATGCTTCTTTACTCTGCATCTTTTCCACCAGCATATCGTTATATTTCTGACCGATTAAGTCTCCTAAGTTCTTTCCCTTCGCATCCGGATTATTACTGTAAACGAAGTTGTTTTGGTTATCTAAAACATCAAAGAACACATTTTCATAACCAAGTGTACTCATATCCAACTCGTTGAAAACCTCTGTGGAAATCTCTGTGGTTACGATGCCCAAAAAACGATCTCCGTCCAGAATGGGAACGGTCATATAGAAGCTTCCCTTACCGGTATCCGGATTTTCCGTAGGAAGAGTTGCGGAAGCTGTCTTGCTCTCCTGTGCCTGCTTATAAAAATCCTGTGTACCATAAACCTCGTAAGGCACCATGGAGAACTTGTCTCCGTCGGTATCATAACGAAGAGAGTAATTGCTGTTTTCCTTGGAAAATGCATCCGGCTCCAAGAGCAATGCCTGGCTCACAATTCCCAAATTGTTTTTTGCAAAGCTCTGCATGGTTTTCATCAAGTAATACTCTTCCTCAGCCTCCGAAACCGTCAATGCTCCGGTAGCTTCTTCCAGCTTGCTCTTTCCGCTAAGAGCTGAATCTTCGCCATCTTCTTTATGAAAATTTACGAAGCTCTCTGCTAAAGACTTCATAGTATTACTGGTATTGATTGTGATTTTATTCACTCTACCGGCATTTAAGTTAGATAGAGCATTCATATTTTGCTCATTTTTCTTGTTAAATGCGGCGCTGGCCACTGCCAAGATAAAAGCGGTCATCAATGCAAATAAGAAAAGCATGATAATACCTAAGCTCAAAGAAATTCTTCCGCTTAAGGAATGACCTCGCTTTGTCCCCTGTGCTTGCCTAGTTCCTGTTGTTCCTGCATCGTGTTTCTTCATTGTTCCTTCACTCCTCCTGTAGAAAACTCCATTTTTCTGGATTTTTTACGACTCTATCTTTATCGGCCAAAATTCAAAATTCTATAATAAATAAATTTTAACAGATAAGATTTTTGTAGCTTAGAAGTGAATTTCACAAGGATAAAACAAATTTACCTTTCCTTTTCAAGTTCTTATTTTTCCCTATATGAAAATGAATTATAAGTAAAATCCTTTGTTTTACACATAAAATACTTGAAAATTTTTCTCTTATTCGAGTAGACTGTAGAGGAAATCAACAATATTTTCTATTCCATCCCTTAGAGAATTTAAACCGCATACCGGAGGATTTACCGGAATTCTTTGCAAAGAAGAGAAAGGAGCCTTTATGAATAACGAAAATATCGGGGGAAATTTAGACGCTTTAGCAGAACATCCTCTTACAGAAATCAGTCCCCAGGAGCTGGAAACACAAAGCTACTCTCTATGTAAAGAATTAATAGAGAAGGCTAAGCTGCAGAAGGGGCAGATTCTTGTAGTGGGTTGCTCTTCCTCTGAAGTTATCGGAGAAAGAATCGGCAGCTGCTCCAGTTTGGAAGCGGCAGAATGCTTGTTTCAGGGTATCTATCGGGCCTGTTCAGAAGCCGGAGTATTTTTGGCCACCCAATGTTGTGAACATTTAAACAGAGCCCTTGTGGTGGAACGAGCAGCCCTTCCCTTTCCCGAATCTGTAAATGTAGTTCCGAAACCAAAGGCAGGAGGATCCTTTTCCACAAAAGCTTATGAGAATTTCCGGGATCCTATTCTTGTAGAGAGAATCCAAGCTGATGCAGGTCTGGATATCGGGGATACCTTTATCGGAATGCACTTAAAATCCGTAGCAGTTCCTCTTAGACTTTCTCAAAAGGAACTTCTCCACGCCCATGTTACTGCAGCCAGAGTACGACCGAAGTTTATTGGCGGTATTCGTGCTTCCTATGATGAGCGCCTGCTTTAAAAATTAAATTTTATATTATTGTGTAAATGAGTCGAAATTATTTCGAAAAGGAAACAGGATGTTTCCGAAGAATACGCCTATGATTTACGGGAGGGATTCCATGTTACAATACCGTTTTGCTGAAGAAAAAGATTTGACTGCCTGCGTAGACTTATTAACCGATTCTTTTTTTGACTATCCTTATTTTTCTAACTTTATTGAAGAAAATGAAAAGCGCAAAGAATTTGTGCGCTCTATCCAAACTATTGCCGTGGAAATTTACTACGGAAAACAGAGAATGTTACTGGCCGAAGAAGAGGGAGAAATTCTCGCCGTAGCAGCAATCCAAAGCCCTATGGACAAGGGTGTGGAATTTAAAGACTACGTTTCCAAAAAGGCACTGCAAACCTTTATGATTGGCGGTATATTCAAGACTCTGGCATGGATATCCATGACAGAAAAAGCGGAAAAGGTAATTCACAGCCAAAAATGCCCCTTCTGGTATCTAAGCTCTTTGGCGGTAAAAAACAGCCGTAGAGGGGAAGGCATCGGCGCACAATTCCTGGAAGAAGGAGTAATTCCCTATGTAGCCTCTGAAGGCGGGGGACAATTCACCCTGATTACCAACACGGAAAATAACGCCCGTTTTTATGAAAAAGCAGGTTTTTCCTTAATGTCCTACGAAGAAATCCATACCCCGAAAACCCAAATGGGAAACTGGAGCTTCTCCATGGACGTGCAAAATGAAAAGACTGTTGTCGCATAAACGACAACAGTCTTTTCATTTTGCATAATAGACAGAAGCTCTCCTATCCTTCACTCTTACGATATTCCGAAATACACTGTAACACCTTAGGACACAGGAGGAAGAGAGCAATTAAGTTAGGGATTACCATAAGACCGTTAAAGGTGTCCGCTACGGACCAGACCAGGGATAAATCTACAGTAGCACCCAGAATAGACACTAAAGCATAAAGACTTAAAAAAATCTTTACCGCAATAGGAGAGGCAAAAACAAACTCTGTAAATCGAGCTCCATATAAGCCCCAGCCTAAAATGGTAGAAAAAGCAAAACAGCAAAGAGCCACCGCAGTAAAAATACTGGACCATGCTCCATAGGTGCTGGTAAAGCCTGAAATCGTAAGTTCAGCGCCGGCTTCTCTTCCGAAAGGAATATCTACTCCACTGCATAAGATTACAAGAGCCGTCAGCGTACAGATCACAATGGTGTCCGCAAACACCTCAAAAATTCCAAAATATCCCTGTTTAACCGGCTTTCTGGTATCCGCCGTTGCATGGGCAATAGAACCGGTTCCCAAGCCCGCTTCATTAGAGAAAATCCCTCTGGAAATTCCCTTCTTCATGGAAAGAATAAAGCTTCCTACAGCACCTCCCGTAAATGCTCTGGGAGAGAAGGCAGAAGCAAAAATCGTAGTAAAAACAGAGGGAACCCTATCAAAATGAAGGAAAACAACCCCTAAGGACAATACGACATAAAACAAAGCCATAAAAGGAACCAGCTTTTCCGTCACCTGTCCAATTCTCTTGATTCCTCCCAACAAAATCAAAGCAACCAGCACAGCAATCACTATCCCGATAAAAAGGTTTACCCTTCCATTCCCTTCCGTAGGCAATAGGGAAAAATGGAACAAGGCTTCATTAATTGCCGCTGTTATCGTATTCACCTGAGTCGCATTTCCGGTGCCAAACACCGTAAGAATACCAAATACAGCATAGAGGTAAGCCAGAAACATCCACTGCCTGCCCAAACCGTTCTTGATATAGTACATGGGTCCACCCAGCAGCTCCCCTTTTTTATTGCTTTCCAGATAATAAACTGCCAGGGTAACTTCACAGAACTTTGTGCACATTCCTAAAATCGCGGACATCCACATCCAAAAGACAGCTCCGGGACCGCCGATACTGATGGCACCGGCCACACCGGCAATATTTCCTGTTCCGATGGTGGCAGCCAAGGCGGTGCAAACCGCCTGAAAGGGCGTTAAAGCCCCGTCCTTCGCCTCTCTTTTTCGGAAAATTCTTCCGATTGTTACCTGCATAGCCTCCGGAAAATTCCGAAGCTGTAAAAATCCGGTGCGGATACTCAAATACAAACCCACGCCAAGAATACAGGCCATAGCCGGCACTCCCCAAATAAACCGGTTCACCAGCCGGTTGACCTCAATCAATGTATTCATCCCTTTACCCTATCTATTCTATACTAATTGCTCTTTACTCTAATGCGCTTTACTCTAATAATTTTTACTCTAATGATCTTTACTCTAATAATCTTTACTCTAATAATCTACTAACCTATCAAGCTGTTGACCTCTACACGAATAGGATAATCTTCTTGTTCCTCCAAAGATCGTTGCCGCATCACTCTATCAATAGCCACATGACTGGATTCCGCACTTGCTCCAACCAATAAAATCATATATTGTTTGTTACCGCAGCGAACCACCACATCTCCCCTTCGAATCGTCTTGCTCAAAAGACCTCCGAAATTCCGCATTCGATTCTCCGTTCCTCTGCGATCCGCATCCGAACTCTCCTCTACCGTAAATAAAACCATCTGTACGGGAAGCTGCGCTCTCTCTCCCGTCCGCTTTAAAAAATGATAGATACTGCAAAAGTCTTCATAATCCACCATATAAGCACCGGGAAAATAATCTCTGCCCTCAATTCTTTTCTGAATCTCCGGCAAGGAAACTACGTTGCTGATTTCCTCTTCTTCCTCCTGCTCTTCCGAAAAAACGAAATATCCCCCATGCCCTGCGGACTTTACATGATACATGGCTTCATCCGCCTTTTGGTAAAGACTTAAAAAGTCGGAGCCCTGTTGAGGTGCCATAGCAACACCTATGGAAATTCCGAATTGTCCTGAAACGGAGGAGCCTAATACATGTTCCAGGCAAGATTTCACCTTGAGACAAATTTCCTCGCAACGATCCTTTAGAGCATCCTCATTCCAGAAGCCTCGATAAAAAATTATGAACTCATCACCGCCAATACGTCCCAACACATCATCGGAACGCACCAATCCCTGTAGCACCTTCGCCACTTCCATCAAAACCTGATCTCCCATCTCGTGACCGAAACGATCATTTACCATCTTAAAATGGTCCAGATCCAGCATGAGTAAAAGGCCGGTGTCTTTTTTCATTTGTAAATACTCGTTAATTTGTTGTACACAGGCACTTCGATTAAAAAGTCCCGTTAAAACATCGATATCCGCCTTTTTCTCCAGATGCTTCAGCATCTGCTCTCTTTTTATAATCCGTTCCACACGGCGAAGTAAAAGGTCCGGCAATAAAGGTTTTCTGATATAGTCATAAGCGCCCAAATCAAAGCCCTTAATCTCCGCTCCGGAATCCTCATCAGAGGTCATAATCACCACCGGAATATTAGCCAAATCATGGCGTTCCAAACGGCGAATCTCCTTCAAGAAGGCATAGCCGTCCATCTCCGGCATATGCAAGTCCACCAGCAAAATATCCGGTTTGGAATTCGGCAAATCCTCCAATGCGGTTTTGGCATTGTCATAAGTAGCTATCTGATAATGATCCTTCAATGCCTTTTCTGCAATTTTTCTGGGAATCAACTCGTCATCCACGATGACCACTCTCTGGCTCATTTTACTCCTTTTCCACCATCCCTGGAAACATCTTACAAAAATCTTACATCCTGCTTTTATCATACGAAAAACGATAAAGACACGTCAAGCTCTATTTAAGTTTTTTATTCTTAATTTTCTTTGAAAAAATTCACAAAATAATTTTTAATTCATCTATTAAAATTACTTTATCGAAAATCCTTTAGTAACACACAAAGAGGCCATGTCTAGCTTCTTAGACGCTGGCCATCTTCTTAGTATGCAAATATTCCGTATGTTCCTTCCGGGCTGTAGCTAAATACTTCTCACTGATGGATAATTCCGTTCCATCCTGCAAGATTAAACTTCGCCCGGTAATCCGTTGGATGCAATCCTTGGATACCGCAATATAGCGGGATATCTGTAAAAAATCATCCTTCCCGTGTTGATCCATAAAGGCTTTCATGGACATATAGGTTTCCATATCATCTTCATGCAGGTGAATGAGAAGCCTTCTTCCCATGGTTTCTACGTATTCCACGTCTTCCAGATAAATCCGTTCCGGCTCCCGGTCCACCATGACTTCCATATACTTTACCTTTTCCACGGTTTCCAAGGCGTGGGAAAGCACTTTAGAAAATTTCTCATATTCCACAGGCTTTTGAATGTAGGAAAATGCCTTTAATTCAAAAGCCTCCGTCACATAGTCATTTCCCCCTGTGATAAAAATGATTTTCCCCGGAGCATTTCGTTCTTTAATCTCCCTTGCCAGTTCAATTCCATTTAAATTCGGCATAAAAATGTCTAATAAAAACAAATCTGTAAGGTTAAGATCCTGCTCTTTATTTTCCAGAAATTCCTCTCCGGAGCCATAGTAAGATATCTCTACCGGAATCATCCGTTCTTTAAAAAATCGTTCCAATAGGACCCCTAAAAATTTCCGTTGTACCAGCTCATCATCACATACCACAAGCTTAATTTTCTTCATGGATAAACTCCCGGACTACTGTAAGTATTCTCTAGCTTCTTGAATTGTCTTCCTGTAGAGAGCCATGAAAGCCTCATGATTATAGGCAATATAATGCTCGGCTTCCTCTTTCTCTACGTTGTCTACTACTCTTTTTGCTGCATGTTCCAGTTTTTTCGCATTTTCAGATAGCTTCACGGCACCAACCGTCAAGGAGGTTGTTTTTAATCCGTGGGCATAGAGGCGATATTTACTGTAGTCCTTCTCTGCAAATGCCTTCTCCAGCTCCTGCATCTTCTCGTCACTACTGTCTCTGAAAAGCCCCAGGATTTCTCGATATACTTCCTCATCCTGCATGCAATACTGCAAACCTGTACTTCGATCCAGCGTTTTCTCTTCTTCTTCCTTCTCTACTATAGCATGTTTCTTTAATTCTGTCTGAAAATATTCTTCATTTGTTCTCTTCCGAATTAAATTCTCCGGCAGGAAGGTATACAAGGTTTTCTCCAGCTCATTTCCATCCACAGGCTTCGTCAGATAAGCGTCAAAGCTTGTGTTTACGTACTTCTGACGAATACCGGGGAGCATATTGGAGGAAAAGGCAATGACGGGAACCGGCTTTCCATAACGGTTTTCAAAGGCATTTTCCCGAATCTTCTTCAAGGTTTCTTCTCCATCCATTCCCGGCATCATGTGGTCAAGGAATATAATATCGAAGTTCTCTTCTCTTAACTTCTCAATACACTCTTCTCCGGAAAAAGCACAGGTAATCTGTACTTCTGTCCTCTTCAAAAGATTCTGTACCAGACGAAGATTTAATTCATTGTCATCCACCACTAAAATTCTGGCGTCCTTGGCAATGAAGCCCTTATTAAAGTCCTTCTTCTCTCCTCTTTGCTTCTGATACCGTTCTTCATAATTTCCGATACGGTCTTCGTTTAACTGCCACTGGG
>CALIEL010000393.1 GCA_938022235.1 Oribacterium parvum | reverse complement strand
AGGTTAAGAGCGCAAATGCAGAAATCAGCTCCGCACCAAAGGCAAGTAAAGAGCCTGCAGCGGCTCAACAGACTGCACAGCAAAAGGCTGCAGCGCCTGTAAAGCAAAGCTTGATTTCCGTAAACCTGCAGAAGCTGGACAGCTTAAACGACCTGGTAGGAGAAATTGTTATTACCGAATCTATGGTAACCTCCTCTCCTGTTCTTCGTATGCTGCCTCAGGAAAGTCTGGACAACTTCATGAAGTCTGCAAGACAGCTTCGTAAGTTAACAGACGATCTTCAGGATATCGCTATGAGCTTACGAATGGTGTCCATCTCCGGTGTTTTCCAGAAGATGAACCGTATCGTTCGTGATATGAAGCAGAAGCTTGGAAAAGACGTTAAGCTTACCATCATCGGTGAGGATACCGAAGTAGATAAGACTATCGTAGATAGCATTCAGGATCCTTTGATGCACATTGTCCGTAACAGTATGGACCACGGTATCGAAGAAACCAAGGAAGAGCGTATCGCAGCAGGTAAGGATTCTCAGGGTGAGTTAATCCTCTCCGCTTCTCACACTTCTTCCGAAGTTATCATTACCGTTCAGGATGACGGTTACGGAATGGATCCGGAAAAGCTTTTGGACAAGGCCGAGGAAAAGGGAATTCTTTACAAGCCTCGTTCCGAATACAGCAAAAAAGAAGCTTTGGGCTTGATTATGCTTCCCGGCTTCTCCACCAATACCGCAGTAACCGAGTTCTCCGGTCGAGGCGTTGGTATGGACGTAGTAAAGAAGAATCTGGAGTCTGTTGGAGGAACCATCAGCATTTCCAGTGAAATCGGTAAGGGTTCAACCTTCACCATGAAGATTCCTCTTACACTGGCTATTATGGACGGTATGAAGGTAAATGTTGGAGATACCATCTTCACCATTCCTATCGTAAATATTCGTCAGTCCTTCAAGGTAGATGATTCCGAAGTCGTATTTGACGAGAACGGAAATGAGATGGTAAAGAGAATGGATGTTTTCTATCCTATCATTCGCCTGAACAATTTCTACGGCATCGAAGGAAAATACACCGATTTACAGGACGGTGTTCTCATCTGGGTAGAGGCCGGAGACAAGTCTTGCTGCCTATTCGTAGATGACTTAATCGGAGAACAGCAGGTTGTGGTAAAGCCACTCCCCGCTTACTTCAATGCGTATGACTTAAAGTCCAGTGGTATTAATGGTTGCTCCATCTTAGGAGATGGAAACATTTGTATCATCTTAGACGTGCTAGGCTTGTACTCTCAAGCCATTGAAAACATTTAAGGAGGGAAGCAGCATGGCAGAAGAATTGATGCAAGAAGAATTATTAGAAGAAGTTGAAAGTCAAGAAAACAAGCAGGATGAGAAAGATTTAACCGATGCAGAGCGTTGCTTAACCTTCGAATCCGGCGGATTGGTAATGTATATGAGCACAAGCTATGTGATTGAAATTATCAATGATCATAGCATCACTGCTCTTCCCATGGTTCCCCATTATGTAAAGGGAATCATCAACTTAAGAGGTTCTATCCTCCCGGTTGTGGACATTCGTTTACTAATGGATAGAGAAGCCGAGGAATATACCTCTAAGACCTGCATTATCGTATTAAATATTGATTCCGTACCTATCGGTATCATCGTAGATAAGGTACGTCAGGTTATCGACATTGACACCAGCGAAGTACAGCCCATTCCTTTACGGAATCGTCAGAAGCTTTGCAACGGCATGCTTACTTTAGATAGCGGAGAAGTTGCTATGTCCTTTGACGCAGCTTCCTTAGTGCAATCCTCCTCTACTTCTGAAGTAGTATAAGAGGGATTTTATGAACGATTTATCTGATGAGGACTTTAAGCGGCTTTATACCTTTATGCAGGAGAAATTCGGCATTGACCTAAAGCGTAAAAAGCCTTTGATTGTAAGCCGTCTCTCTTCTATCCTGGAGAGCCGGGGATATACGGACTTTCACGATTATGTGAATGACATTATCCAAAAACAGGACCAGGATATGATGACCACCCTGCTGAATAAGCTCACCACAAACTACACCTACTTCATGCGAGAGGAATCTCACTTTGATTATCTGGAAAATGTGGTGATGCCCCAGTTGGCAGAAAAACATAAGAATGACCGGGTGCTCTCTATCTGGAGCGCCGGTTGCTCTTCCGGAGAAGAGCCCTACAATATTTCCATGTACCTCTTAGAGTACTTTGGAAAGTTAGGGGGAAATTGGGACACTCGTATCCTGGCTACGGATATTTCTCAAAATGTCTTATCCAAGGCGGAAAACCCCAAGTATCTTCCGGAAAGCCTGGAAAAGCTTCCAAAGAGCTGGAAAAACAAGTATTTTGTTCCCATTGAAGACGGATATTACACCGTAAGCGAGGAGCTTCGAAGAAATGTTATCTTCCGCCCCTTTAATCTCATGTCTCCCATCAAATTTAAGAGAGACTTTGATTTAATCTTTTGTCGGAATGTTATGATTTACTTTGACCAGCCCACCAAGGACGCCTTGGTAAAGCGTTTCTATGATGTGACTTACCCCGGAGGACACCTCTTTATCGGCCATTCCGAGGGACTTACAAAAGCCACTTGCCCTTATACCTATGTGAAGCCTGCGATTTATCGGAGAGATGAAAAATAGGAAGCAAAAGTAAGTGCTTGACAAGTAGAATTCTAAGCAACGCAAATAAAGTGATAAAGCATATCTTCTATCTTTTGGAGGGAGATATGCTTTTTTATTTTTACGCTCCCGCTAAGTTCGCCCCGACTAGCGGCACTAAACGCAAGAGTATTGCTCATATTATTCGAAGCTCGGAGCACTGTCTATCCCCTTCCCCCAAGGCACGCTCCCGCTAACTTCGCCCGACTAGCGGTACTAAACGCAAGCTTCGCTTCGCTCGCTTTTGTTAAGTACCGAGGGGCTCAGATTACCTTGAGGATAGGGGATAGCTAGTGCTCCTTAGTTCTCGATATAGGCGAAGATGTGGATATGCAGTGCTCCTTAGCTTTCAAATATAAGCGAAGGTGAGAATAAACAATGCTCTTAGCTTTCAGATATGCCGAAGGGTGAGAATAGGCAGCCCTCTTTTATCAACTATACTCTATATTATCAATATACGGATAATATCCGAATGTGGAGTATAGGAGAAGTTCTCTACTTGTAGTAAAATATGAATCAGTGCAATACATAAATTGTTTAACAGTCTATATCTAAAATACAGATTCTACTTCTCTATTTTCATTTTTTTATTCTACAAATTGTAGTTTTCCTCGTTATTCAATTCTATTATTTCAATTTTCTGCAGGTGATTTATGAAAAAAACAAATTCTACTAATGCTAAAGTTAAAAAATCCGCTCATTCAGAAGCTAATTCTAAGAGAACAAGAAAAAAGATGGATGCTTTGGAAAAGAAAAAGATTATCGAATCTCTTACTTTGATGGATGATCTCTTTATGCAAGTGGTTCTTGAAGAGCAAGCTTGCACGGAGTATATTCTGCAAACGATTTTGGATAAATCTTCCTTAAAGTTAAAGGAACAAAGACTTCAAAAGAGGTTGCCAAATCTGCATGGAAGAGCACTGGTATTAGATTGCTTATGTACGGATGATAAGGGCTTACTTTATAACATTGAAGTACAGAATTCTTCTGCCGGGGCAATTCCTAAAA
>CALIEL010000392.1 GCA_938022235.1 Oribacterium parvum | reverse complement strand
GCTGCTCCCCAAAGAATTCTACTTCCTTAGGAATTAAGCGAAGAAGCAGAGAAATCCTGTGACCGGGTTCCAGCACAGCTCCCCTTCCATAGGCTTCTCTACGGGGACTTTCCCCATAACGAAGCTTCGGCTTGGAAAAATGCAGTTTCTTCCCCAGCCTCTTGGCAAACAAATCCGTCAGGAGTTCTTTTTGCAGATTTCCGGACAGCTGAGCAGTGACCTGCTTTTCTGCCAAAGAAATAGAAATCCCCCACTCCGGAAATTCCTTTTGCAGCTCCTCCAAATCCTTTCGATAGGAAAGAATCTCCTCTCCTTCAAGAGATAAAAGGGTAGGAAAATAACCTTCCTTCTCTTTCTCACTATGCTCATCCACCGGGAAATAGCCAAGACCCGCATTTTCCGAAATCGGCATGGTAAAAAGCATTCCCGGCTCTACGCTCTCTACAGCCTCCTCTTCTACCCCTTCCAAATGTAACTCCAAAGCCTTTTCGGAAGGCCGCCATTCCTGGCGCAAGGAAAGGCTTCCCCCCAAAAGCTTCGCTCTTCCGATTCTTCTTCCTTCCGGACTTTTGCTAATCTTATATAAAATTCCCCGCAATTCCTCGCTATAGGCCGGCATTTGACAAAGAGCAAAAATCCAGGAAAAAAGTTCGGTGATTCCCTCCTGCTTTAATGCAGAGGTGAAGAAAAGAGGAAAAAGCTTTCTCTCCTGTATGTTTTCCTGCAAAAAGCTAAGGGGAAGTCGTCCATTTTCCAGATACTCCGCGGTTCCCTCTTCGGATAATACGGCAAGATTTTCCAGAAAGTCCTGACAGTCCTCTGAAGGAACTGCCTTCTGTCCTATAGCCTCCTTCTTCTCTGGAGCTTCCTTTTGTTCTAAAGCTGCATTCTCCTTGGAGGCTACTGTCCGGGTAAAATCCTCTTCCTGTAAAAATCTTGCCAAGTCGGAAAAAGTATAGGGAGAAAAGTTGATAATCCCCTCACAGGAAAAGGCCTCTTGGATTTCTCTTAACAAAGCTTCTCTATCCCCTTGGAAAAGGTCCATTTTATTTACCACCAAAAAAAGAGGAATTCCCTTCTCTCGCGCTCTTTCAAAGAGGTGCAACTCTCGCTTTTGAATACCGTCATTTCCGTCAATCAGCAGGATACCGTAGTCCATAACCGCAAGACAACGCTCCATCTCCGAGGAAAACTCCTGATGTCCGGGAGTATCCAAAAGAAAAAAACGCTTATTTTCCTTGGTAAAATAAACGCTTTTCGCATAAATCGTAATTCCTTTTTTTCGTTCCAGACTGTCCTTGTCTAAAACACTATCTCCATGGTCTACCCTGCCCTTTTCCGAAATTCTCCCGCTTTCATAGAGAAGAGCCTCCGAAAGACTGGTCTTTCCTCTGTCCACATGGGCCAGTAAGCCAAGTACGATATTTTCCATACGAACCTCTGTTTCCGCCATTTCTTTTATATTCTTAGGCTTTTGGGTAAAAAAGCATTCTGAGATTTTTGTTAAAGACTCTTCCTATGCTTTTTATCAAAGAAGCTTTCTGCGTTTCTCTCAAAAATCTTTCTGAGCTGCTCCCAAAATCCTACTTTCATGAGGAATCTACTGTTTGTGTTTCTCGGCAATACGAACCAAAGCTTCTACACATTCCTCCGGATTTAAGCCCTCTTCATTCAGAATTTCATGGGCATATTGAAGGTAGAGGGCCTTTCTTTCGTTATATAGGTCTTTCAGGGTAAAGCCATCGGGAATCGCCACCCCTCTTTTCACCGGATCACCGATTCTTTTTTCCACCTCGGAAAAGGGCACATCCAAGAAAATCACCAAAGAAGTCTCCCGTAAATGCTCCATAGCTCTCTTTCCGTAGCAAATAGAGCCGCCCGGAGCAAGAACCGTATTGTTCATGGAGAGCTCTGCTCCCACTTCCTCTTCCAAAAGGAGAAAGCCCTCCCTTCCCCGCTCCGCAATAATTTCTCGAAGCAGCTGTCCGGTCTTTTCCTGAATCACCAAATCCATATCCAGAAAGGACATGCCTAATTTTTTCGCCAGCAATATCCCTAAGACGCTTTTCCCGCTGGAGGGCATTCCGATTAAACAAATATTCATAAGACTATCCTTTCCGCTTTCTGATGTTCCTACTTTAAGTCCACTTTTTCTACTCCGGTCTTCTTCCATAAAGTCCGGCTTTTCTCTCGTCTACTTTTCGTTCTGAAAATCCGGATTTTCTCTTACATTTGCTCCCCATAGAGGCTAAGGGGCGGAATAAGCTGTTTCTTTCTGGAAACCACATTTTCCAGCACAGCGGTAAAGCCCTCTATCTCTTCTCCGGAAAAATCAAAGCTTTCCTTCTTGGGCTCCAGCAAAAAGGCATTTTGAATCAGGCTGTCCGCTCTATGACCAACAGCCAGAAGCAGAGTATCCTGTTTTAAAATGTTGGTGAGCATCACAAAGGCCATGTCCAGATTTTCTTCTCCTAAAGCCTCCTTCGCAAAATGGAAGAGTCTGGGCTTTAAGGAAAGAAGCTCTTCTTCATTTAAGGAGCTTACCTGACTGACACCAAAATGAATATCCCCTGCAGTAAAGGTCTTAAAGTCCTGATAGAAAATCTCCCGATCAGTCTTCTGCTTTAAATCGGAGGCGGCGGAAAACATTTCCATGGCATACTTTTCAATATCCACTCCGGCAATCTCCGCCAACGCTCTTCCTGCCATCTCATCGGTCTTGGTACAGGTAGGAGAACGGAAAAGGAGGGTATCGGAAATGATAGCGGACATCATCAAGCCTGCGGTTTGTGGATCGATTTCCACTTTATTTTCCTGATACATCAGGTACACAATTGTGCTGGTACAACCCAGAGGTTGATTTCTAAAATACACCGGTCCCAAGGTCTGAATGGTTCCCAGTCTATGATGATCGATGATTTCCAGAATCTCCGCATTTTCCATGCCGTCCAATGCCTGTCCCAGCTCATTATGATCCACCATAATGACCTGTTTTCCACTGGCACCTAAAAGATTTCTACGGGAAAGCATACCCAGATATCGACCGTCCTTACTGATAACCGGGAAATCTCTGTGCCGCTTCTTCGCCATCACATCCTTAATTTCATCCACCGTATCCTCTTCTTCGAAACTTAAAATGCCTTCCTTCGTCATAAAAAAGCTGATGGGGATGGACTGGTTAATCAGTCTTGCCGCCGTATAAGCATCATAGGAGGTTACCATGATAATCATGCCGTTTTGCTCCGCCAGGGCTTTAATCGTGGGGGAGGCATTGGCGCCTTCGCAAATGATGATACAATCCGCACCATTGTCCAAGGCGGAAAGCTGGCTCTCTGCTCTATTTCCCAGGATGACAATGTCATGGGGTTCAATATAGTAGTTCATCATTTCCGGATTGGCTGCCGCAATCAACACCTTTCCGTCCTGACAATTTCGGTTGGCATCTCCGGTAATCAGAGTTGCTTCCAAGGTTTCCAGGATGTTTTTAAAAGGAGTTTCTGCCGTGGAAATGATGGCAGAATCATATACATTCATATAGGACTTGGCAATATCGGACATGGTAATGAGACCTTCCAGAATGCCGTTTTGGTTTACCGCCGGAAGGGTGACCACATGACCGTCTCTCATCATCTGATAGGCCTGCTTTAAGGACATATTTTTAGAAACTCCGGGAGTCTTCCGATAGGCAATATCGGAAACCTGGGTTTTTACATTGTCCAATAAAAGAGGAGCGTCCACCTTAAAATAATCCAAAACAAAACTGGTTTCCGCATTGGGTGTTCCGGCTCTGCAAGGAATATATCGGTCTGTATTGTTGATTTTATTCTTCAAGCGGGAATAAGAAATCGCCGCACAGATGGAATCCGTATCCGGGTTCTTATGTCCGGTAATTAATACCGGTCTTTCTGTATTATGGGGAATCTTTGATTTTTTCTCTGCCATTTTCTTTCCTCTTTCTTCCTACAACTGAGAAAATCTTAGTGCAATAGGAAGGCGCTGTCAAGAAGGGGAGTGATGGACTGGGAAAATGAAAAGTATTCGCGCCTATGCAGTATGGGCATGTAATCGGGCACGCTCCCGCTAACCTCGCCTTCGTAGCAGTACTAACTTCAAGCTTCGCTT
>CALIEL010000391.1 GCA_938022235.1 Oribacterium parvum | reverse complement strand
CACCGCATCCGTATGAAAGAGCACCCCATGCTTTTTTGCTATTTCTCCGATAGCCCGCAAATTCTGAATCGTTCCAATTTCATTGTTGGCCGACATGACGGAAATCAAAACCGTATCCTCTGTAATCCCCTGCTCCAAGGCTTCCAAATCTAAAAATCCCTCGCTGTCCACCGGAATCCTGCTGACTTTTGCCCCCAGACTTTCCGCAAATTTGCAGCTTTCCAAAATGGCATGGTGCTCTATGGCGGAGCAAATAATATGAGGCTGTCTTTGTTTTTGGCCTGCTACGTCGGAACCTGCTACTTCGGAGCCGGACGGGCCGCTCTTTTGCTCTGCTTCGGAGCCGGATAGACTGCTCTTTTGCTCTGCATCGGAGCCGAATAGACCACTCTTTTTCCCCATGGCGGAATAAAAGGCTGAAAGAATCGCCCAGTTATCCGCCTCTGTCCCTCCGGAGGTAAAATAAACTTCTCTTGGATTTATGCCCAAAAGCCCGGCAATGCTTCTCCTGCTGTCCTCCACCGCCTTTTTCGCCTTCTGGGCAAAAAGATAGAGAGAGGACGGATTCCCGTAATCCTCAGAAAAATAGGGAAGCATAGCTTCCCTGACACTCTTCGATACCGCTGTTGTGGCTGCATGATCCAGATAAATCATTTCTTCTCCTCTTCGTAATAGAAGGCACCGCTCTTTCCTCCCTGCTTTTCTACAAGGTGAATTCCCTCCATGTGCATCCTTTTGTCAATGGCCTTGCACATGTCGTAAATGGTTAGAAGGGTTACGGAAACACCGGTAAGAGCCTCCATTTCCACCCCTGTTTTTCCGGCGGTTTTACAAAGGCACTCCACCGTAATCCTTCCCTCTTCCTCCGAAACCTGAAAGGAAATCTTGGCAGACTGCAAAGGCAAAATATGGCAAAGGGGAATCAGTTCCGAGCATTTTTTAGCCCCCATAATCCCGGCTACCTGAGCCACGGTGAACACATCTCCCTTTTTGACCTTTCTACCCAGCACCGCCTCCATGGCTTCTTTACTGAGGAAAATGCTTCCTCTGGCCACAGCGGTTCTTTCTGTATCCGCCTTTCCGGAAACATCCACCATTCTGGCATTTCCCTGATCATCAAAATGACTAAACTCTCCCATATTTCTCCCAATCTCCAAGATTTATGCTTCTAATTTCACTCCGGCAAAATGCTAAATATCCTATATTTTAACTCTCCTCCGGTAAAATGCTAAACATCCTGTATTTTAATTTTCTTCCGATAAAATGCTAAACATCCTGTATTTTAATTTTCTTCCGATAAAATGCTAAATATCCTGTATTTTAGTTTTCTTCCGTCAAAAGGAGCAATTTCTCTTCCCGAAGCTGTAAAGCCTTGGGAATCTCCTGCATTTTACCATAGGGGCCGTCTCTTTGCACCAAAAAGCAAATTTCGCCCTCACCCTTTTCCGGCTTAAAATAAAAGTTTTGCTCAAAGGGAAGCTCCGCCTTGGAAAGCAGTTTTACCGGCATAGAATTCTCCTCTTCCTCGGAAAAAAGCGGAACAAAATCATGGGCACGATAGCCGATGGCGGAAAGCTTTTCCGGAATCTTCCGCTCCAACGTAAGCTCCAGCCCCCATTCCTCTATGAAAATGCTATGCTCTCCTATCTTTTTTGCTTTAGCAATATTTTTACATCCGGTCAAGATAGCCGCCTGTCGGTTCTTCGGCTGTCGAAAAACTTCTTTGGTCTCACCCTGCCCAATCACCTTCCCCTCTTGCAGCATAATCACTTCCTCTGCAAAGCGGTAAATCTCATCCCGGGAATGGGAAACCATGATGGCCTGTCCCGGAAACTCCTCCAAGTGCAGCATCAGCTCTTCCTGCATCTTATCCCGTAAATACAAGTCCAAAGCGGAAAAAGGCTCATCCAGAAGAATCATTTTGGGCTCATTGGCAAAGATGCGGGCTAAGGCAACCCTTTGCTGCTGCCCTCCGGAAAGCTCCCCGGGAAAACGCTTTTCCAATCCCGAAAGCTCCATTTTCCGAAGCAAGCTGAAAATCCGCTCCGACCTGCTCTCTTTATTCTCCTTACCCTGCATAGCAATGGCAATATTTTCCCACACCGTCAAATGGGGAAAAAGCGCATAGGACTGGAAAAGATAACCGATTCTTCTCTTTTGAGGTGGCAGATTGATTTTTTTCGAAGAAGAAAAAAGGCAGGAATCCCCTAGTAGAATCTCCCCCTGCTTGGGCGTTACAATACCGGCAATGCTCTTTAAGCACATACTCTTACCCGAACCCGAAGCCCCCAAAATCCCAATCCGCTTTTTATTAGAAGAAAAATGAATATCCAAAAGAAAGCTATCCAAAGGAAGCTGAAAGGACAGCTTACAAAAAGACGATTGTTCTGCGTTCTCCATTACAACTCCTTTCAAAACTTTCTATTTTCGGCTTTTGCTTAGAAGCTGTAACGCCGTCATGCAAAACAACGAAATCAGCATCACCACCCCTACCCATACTCCCGCAGTCACATAGTCCTGGTCCTGCATCACAAGGGCAATTCTTTGGGAAATGGTGGCGGTTTTTCCGGGGATGTTTCCCGCCAGCATGGATGTGGCGCCATACTCTCCTAGAGCTCTGGCAAAGCTTAACACCGCGCCTGAAAG
>CALIEL010000390.1 GCA_938022235.1 Oribacterium parvum | reverse complement strand
CCATCAGCACCAGTAATCTGGTGTCTGTTAGCTGTGTTGCTTCCCGGATCCTTAACAAACTTTGTAGTACTTACAGCAAGAACCTTACCATCGTTCTTATCTGTAATGTAGTATACATCATTAGAATCCTTAAGGTTGAACTTGTTCTTCATAACAGTACCGGCTGTATTAACCAATACCTTGTTAGCATAAAGAGAATTGTTAATAGCACTGCTATTTACATAAGAAATCGGATTCGAAGCATCAACCTCTTTAGCATTTGTAGCAGATACACCAACAAGAGCATAGTTGGAATCATCGTTGTTAGCAGCTAAAATGATACCATTCTGAGCATACTTCTTAATCTTACTTACATAGTTCTTAGCGGCCTTTCCATCGTTGTTGAAATACATCTGATAGGTATCATCATCGAAATCAACCTTCTGGTAACCGGTCTTTCTGGAACCATCTTTCTCATAATCGCCAGAGAAATAATAGATATCACCAAGAGTTGCAGTAGAAGCAAATCTTAATCCAGTATCATCTGTATAGCCTGTATTCGCATCATATCCACTCTCAAAAGCGCCAGGACGTCCAACCTGAAGACCACCAAGCATACGTCCAACCTCATCAAAAGCATAGACCTTGCCCTTAATCTTCTTAATCTTGTCCTTAACTAACTTGCCGCTGTTATCTGCATACCACCAAGAGTATGTCTCATTGTCATTATCTGTTGAATCAATTTTAGAACTCGGAACAGCCCAAATCCACTGATTCTTTCTAGCACCACCATCACCATTTACATAAACGGTTCCAATGTTCGAGCTTGTTGCCTGACCATCCTGAACAGCCGTAAGTTCAGACGGAGAACCAGTCTTAGTCGCATTGGACCAATCCTCAATCATTCTTCCATCCTGCTGGAAATAGTATGTCTTACCATTGATGGTTTTCTTTGTGTTCTTTGTAATCTTTCCGTTATCATCAAGATAGAACCAAGCTGTAGAATCCTCACCATTGTCGTTTACAGTGAGCTGTACCCAACCATGCTGAGCGGAGCCATCATCGAATCCACCATAGTAGTAGTTAGCAATTGACCAAGCATCATCAGAAGACTGCAGAGTGGAAGCATCCTTCTGAAGCCATCCGTAAAGCATATAGCCTTCTGCATCGAAGAGGTACTTCTTGCCGTTGATGGTCTTAATGTCAGAAATTGTGATGCCGTCCTTTGTGTCTCTGTATGCTTTTCCGTCAGCACCGAAGTACATCCATCTGTGGTCAGCATTGCTGTCGTCTGAAGTAACGTCGAATGCTACCCACTGGTTAGTAACCATAGCACCATCCTGGTTAACATAGTAGAAATCATCATTGTTCTGAACAACTTCATTCGTAACCATGTTTCCATCAGATCCAAGATAGAACCAGTAGTCTCCGGACTTCTTCCAAACATCAGCAACCGGGTTGCCCTCGTTATCTAAGTACTGCCATGAACCTGTAGTGTTGTTCCAACCAGCAGCAAAGCTTACAGCTGAAGCGCCGATTGCAAGTAAAGCTGTTGCAGATAAAGCTGCAACCAATTTTGTTTGCTTTCTCATAATAAATGCACTCTCCTTTTTTATTTATGGAATAATCCAAGTTGCGTGACGATTATAAACCCTTTTTCTAATCGATTCAAGTTTTTTATAACAAAAGGCTGTTTTCTTTTGTTCTTAAGGGTTTTCCTCGTGACTGTCTCAATATATCGTATACATCTCAATATGTCTATTACAAAGCAAAAACGAATTATTACGAAGTTCTTAAGGTGAATATTAAGAAAGTCATAAGAAATTCCCAGTGTATTAAAGTAACCTCTACTATTTTATGTTCATAATACGCACTTAATGAATAAACACAAATCCAAGAAATCTTATTCGAAAGTTCCTTTAGAGCTAACCATTAATATTAACTTCTTTAAAATAGTCCTAAATATTTTCCCTATAGTCCTAAATATTTTCCCTAGCAACTTACAAGGTGATTCATTTGCTATTATTGTCATGGAGAGATAAAAAACTGCTGACAGTCCAATTACAGTTGCAAGAAAGAAAATGGCATACAAAATATTCCAACTTGCACTTCTTGCATCTCTGAACCACATGACTAAGGAAGAGAACAAAGATAGTGCAGAAGCTCCCCCATAGATTAATGCAAAGCGAAATATTAATAAAAAATTTGCTCTTCCTAAAGGAGAGTTCACTGCTTCCAGTTCTCTTATCCAACGTTCGAAACAAAGAGGCTCTAACAAAGAAATTCGAGAAGGGCACATCTTCAACCATTTTTCTATTTTTTCTTGGGTCAGCCGCCAAGACTTTTCCCCTTCACTTCCCGATTCATTTTCATAGTTACATAGATTCTTTACTTTTTCCTCAAGGATACAAATATAGTTCCCGGCTCTTTTCATCCTTTGTGACTCAGACAAAATAATAAGGGTAGAACTCGCACAAATCCAGGGAATTACAACGATCAAGAAAAAATGGAACATAAAAGAATTTACCTGAAGGTTGAGAAGAAATGCCAATAAAGCTGTAATAGTGGCTGAAGAAATTTCTATAGTCATGAAGATGTGCGAGTGAGTATTATTTATTTCTTCCCGCATTGCTCCATATTCAACCTTAATCATTTGTAGCATAACCTCTGCTTTATCATTTTCCTGTTGATTCATCGAATTGTCTTTTTCCATTCTTTCACTCCTCCAGCCTTGCCATAAAACACTCTAGAGAAAAAATCGTCTGTGCTCTCATTTCTGCTCTATTTTTTTCAATGAAATCAGCGATTGCTTTTTTCTTTTTTGGAACAGAAAGAAATCCATTGATTTCCATGAACTTATCTTTGGACATCAATTCTCCAACCTCTGAAAGATGCACTGTATCGGATACTTCGATGGATGCCACAATATTGTCCTGATGAAAATGCGTCTCATAAAATGTTTCATAAAAGCATAATGTATCCATCCTTAGCTTGGTTTCTACTATTCCTAATTCCTCATTAATTCCACGAATTACCGCCTTGGAAATATCCGGTTTTCCTGACTCTTCATCCAGATCCGTCTCTGATACAGCTTCCGTAACAGAAACATAAATCCATTCTTTATCCTCTGCAAACGCAGCCTTTCTGGACCGTTTCGTCAATAAAAGCATATCTTCCTTGGGAAAAATTAAAATTAAACTAACACCAAAGGAATTTCTTGCCCAACTAAACTCTCCCTCTGTGTCCACAGGAATTACACTACTATCAAAACTCGAATTTTCCAGTAGTTTTCCAATAATCTTATGCGTATAATAATCCGTCTCAAAGAATTCAATATTTAAAACCGGCAGTTCTCGATGATCCACCGTCCTTTCAAAGCCATTGATTCGACTAATTCCCAATGTTTTTCCATTAAAATAATTGCCATTTTTCTTTTCAAAAAAGGACTGATACACTTCCGCTCGTATTTTTTCCAGCCGTGTAGATAACGAATTCTCGCGAACGTACTTTGCAAATGCATCCGGCATTCTATCAGTTGGAGAAAAACTGACACAATCTTCCGTATCCCTAGCTTCCTCCCCAACAGGAGCTGATAGCAATAGTGCCTTATCTTTGTCTATTTTTCCTTTGATATTTTCAGGAGTAAAACATGGAAATCCACTCGCAGTAATTAAAATATCCTCATGGGGGCTCGTATAAAAATTGTCAAAGTTATATTGTTTCTTTCTTTCTCTCAGCTTCTTCGAAACTAAAACAGTGACCCACTCCAAAGCCTTATTTGCAAAAAATCCGGCAATAAAGGTCCCTATAGAAATCAGAAGGTTCATATCCAATTTATACCTCTCTAGAAAATGTATCCGGATGATTAAAAGGTAAAGAATCTGGCTATACTTTTTCTCTTCATATGTCTGGCATCATAAAAATCCGCATCACTTACTCCAACTGTATCCGGATTAAAGCTTCCACTTATATGTATCTTTTTCCGTCTGGCAACCAAGTTAGCATATCCTTCTAATTCTTCAAATATCGGATATTTTTGTTTATTTAAACTGTTCCATAAAGAAGGCGACAATGGACAAATCCAAAATTCGACCGTCACTCCTTGTTTTTCAAGATAGTCAAGCAACTGTTCAAATTCCTCTTTTCTCTTTGTTTCCAAAGTACAATCAAATACAGTATAATCCAACGATTGCACTTCTCTCTTTACGTCTTCTATGGAAGCGTTCTGCATATGCTCCGTTTGATGCCTGCTCCCATCCGGTTCATAATACAATTTCTCCGGATGTGCTTCTACATCTAATAACCTGCTTCCTTCTCCATCCAGCACAAATGGTAGACTGGATTGAAAATAGGAAAGTGAAAACAGAGGTGTGCTCCTCCATTTTGAAATCGTAGTTTGCCAAAAATCATATATTTTTGATTTTTTCTTCCCCGGAAACTTTCCATCCCGCAAATACCTAAGCATAGCTTCTGAATAAGGCATCAATGCATCGTGCATGACATTGTCCTTTACATAGGAATCATCCGTAAAATATGCCGGATCAATCGTCAATACAACCTTTTTAAAATGGATATTATTTTCCTGCAGAAGCATAAATTGTGCCATCATATCATAATGGTCACCGTTCGTAACCCCCAAATTATAAAAAGTATTCTCACGTATTGCTTCTTTTCCCAAATACGTTATCAGAGAAGGGCCTATCGCCAAGACATCTACTTTTTTAGGCATTCCCTGAATTAAATACTTCTTTATCTCTCTCTCATTCTCATTCCCCGTCGAAGAGCCGGCGGCTTTTCCCTGTAGCAAGGATTTCGCAATGGAATAATTTACATTATGGAATACATTGGATGCGTCCCCCTCCACATTCACATAAAATAAGAAAAACAGTAAAGGAAAAAACAACAAAAGTCTGCACCATTTTCTTATTTCGTTTGTTTTTTCGTTATTCTTCTTCAATTCTATCTCCCACATACATAAAAAAGCACAGCAACGACTAATTTCCAATAAGCTTTTTCGCTATACTATCTAAAACTGAAAATAAATGAAACTGGATGCTCCAAATTTACCAAATAGCATGATGAACAAAATCAAACCATAAACCGCTAAAACACGAATATAAAGCGGGCGTTTATCCAGCTCAATATATACTGTAGAACCCTGATATCTTATGTAATCTGTTAGCCATAAAACGAAAGTTCCCAATAGCAGTAATGCCACGTCAAGCTTCGATAAACCGGCTTTTGCTAATACCTCCCACACTTTAAATGAGAGAACTCCGGGATGAATAAGAGAATGCCACAAAATCCCAATGCCCTTCAGGGTACATTGGGCATTAACGAAAACCCAGCACATACACAGAAGGATCTGCGTTCGTAGACGACGAATGATTTGCACAAACTTTATACTCACTCTCGAAAAATGAACTTCCGTACGATGCGAAATAAATTCACCCAAAAAATCAGAGGAAAGTAACAAGACGCAAGGGATAAATGCAGAGGCTATAAAATAATAGCCGGTACCTCCATGCCATATTCCAATCAAAAACCATAAGACAAGCATGGACAAGTGAAAAGGTGCCTTTCTTCCAAATTTCCTCCCGAAGTAACGTTTCGCTATTTTTCCTACTCTTTGCATAAATGCAGTTTTTTGCAAAGGGTACATAACAAAATCTTTAAACCACAGCCCAAGAGTAATATGCCATCTTTGCCAAAACTCTTGTATCGTTTCAGAGTAAAACGGCGCTTTAAAGTTCTCCGGAAGAGTAATTCCAAATAATATTGAAGTTCCCATGATAATATCCATACAACCTGAGAAATCAGTGTATAGTTGTACAGCATAACATAAACTCGCAAACAGAATTTCTATGCCGCTTGAGGATTCTGCATTAGTATATACAGAGGAAACAATTAAGGCAAAGCGTGTGGAAAGAACAAGTTTCTGAAAGTAACCCCAGAGCATTCTGCGCATTCCATTTGTAAAATGATCATACTTCAAAAAATGTCTCGTATTGAATTGTTCCTGCATCGACAGATAGCGGGTAAAGGGGCCTGATATAAGTTGCGGAAAGAAGAAAATAAACAAGCCTACATTCACAATATTCTTATCCGCGGAAAGATTCCCCCAGTACACCTCTACCAGATAGCCTATAGCAGAAAGAGTATAATAAGACATCCCAACAACAGATGCAAAATGGATAGCTGAAAAAGTACCGTTAAAATGAAGGATTGTTTGCAGACTTATCAACAAATTAAATGCATATTTTAGAACAAATAAAATGCTTAAAAGTAGAAATAAGGCAAGCCATAGAGCTATCTTTTTTTTCACTCCCTTGTTTCTTTCAATCAAAAGCGCAGAAAAGTACGTTAAGAACCAGATACTAAGGATCAATAAGAGCAATCTTTTCCAATCAAAAGAGGTGGAAAGCAAAACATAAAAGAATATACTCCCACCTAGTAAAAGAACTTTTTGAACCTTCTTAAAAGAATAATAAAGGATACAAAGAAATAAAAGAAAAACAATATAGCCAAAACTGATAAGACTCATATTATTTTCCCATTTCGAGTATAATATCCACCATTTCCCCTACATTCTTCATGGATACTACTTTCCCCATCGGTATCTTGAAACCGAACTCTTCTTCAACGCCCACAATCAAATTAATGTGTTCAAAGGAATCCCATCCCTCTACGTCATCCGCAACCGTATCATCATATAATTCGATACTTTCATCATCGAGTATATCCCGAAAAACTGCATTCAACCTCTGGTATACCTCTTCTCTTGTCATTTCGACCTCCTCAATAATTTTCATCAAGACCACGAAATAGTAGCATAAAACTTAACGCATTACCAATATCTTCATCCTTGCCTTCGACACAAGTTCTCCTTCCTGATTTCGAATAGAAGCTTTAACGCGAATCACTTGTAAACTCTCCTCTTTCTCTATCACTTCTCCTCGAATATGGAGAGTGTCTCCGACGTATACAGGTTGAATAAAAGATAATCCCTCAAAGCTGTGAATCAAGCTATATTTTCCTGGTAAATACATCCCTGCTAAAGTAGAGTAAAAAGCCGCCGTAAGCATACCGAAGACGACATGTCCTCGAAACTTTCCTCGCCCGATTTCCTCTGCGAACGTATCGTCCTTGTGCAAAGGATTCCTGTCATCTGTAAGATTTCTAAAGACTTCTTCCATTTCTTTCGTAATTTTCCTCGAGAAACTCTCCACCATTCCCACTTGAATTTCCGCAAAGGAATACTCCCGCATATCCTCCTGGTTAAGCATTCTACTTT
>CALIEL010000389.1 GCA_938022235.1 Oribacterium parvum | reverse complement strand
ACATGCCGTAGAGCTTTGCGTGATTCTCGGAAAGAAGAGCAGCCATACTCTCCTTGGAAATTCGTCCCTTACCCACGCCTTCAGAGAAAATGACTTCTCCCCTGGTCTCCACACCGGGCATTCCGCCGGGGATTTTCCGGAAATCCTCTTTGCCCAGATCCTTCTGCGCTAAGGTGAAGGAGCAGTGGTCGGTACAAATGGTCTGAATTTCTCCATCTGCTAAAGCTTTCCATAGTGCTTCTTGATCGGATTTTTTCCGAAGAGGGGGAGCAATTACATAGCGGGCAGAGGTCTCAAAATCTGACTTATACAGGTCCTCAGTCATGGTAAGGTACTGGGGGCAGGTTTCTGCAAATACCACTTGACCCCGTTTTCTGGCCTCTCGAATCTCATTTAATCCCTTTTCACAGGTCAAATGCACGTCAATAATGGGTGTGTCTACCACATCGGCAATATAGAGCATACGGTTGATGGCCTCCGCCTCCGCATCATCCGGACGGGAAAGGTAGTGGGAAGACACAGATTTTTTTGTACTTTCCTCAGCAATATACTTCTTCTGTAAAGCGGCAATCATACCGGTATTTTCACAGTGCACGCCGGTGATTCCGCCTACTTCCTTCAGCCTTTTCAGAATGTAAAACATTTCCTCGTCATCCACCTGAATGTCATAGGTCATATACACCTTAAAGGTGCTCAGCCCCTCATTCATCATATCCTGACATTGCTTGCTGGCCTCTTCATTCCAGTCACTGATGGACATGTGGAAGCCGTAGTCGCAGGAAGCGCCTAAATCAGCCTTTTTCTGCCAATTTTTAAAGCCTTCCATCAGGGTTTCGCCCTTGTATTGGGTGCCGAAGTCCACAATACTGGTGGTTCCGCCGGCGATAGCCGCCTTGGTGCCGGATGGAAAATCATCACAGGTTACAGTGCCTGCAACATGGAGTTCAAAGTGGGTATGGCAGTCAATAAAGCCCGGGAAAATGAGCTTTCCGCCGGCATCAATCCGTTCTACAGCATTTTCGGAAACCAAAGCGGCATCCTTCTCGGCCTGGAAGTTAGGACTGTCCTTTCGGAAAATTTTTTTGATTTTTTCCCCTTCCACAAGAATGTCTCCAAGGAAACTTTCTCTGGGGCTTACGAGGGTTCCGTTTTCAATCAGGATCATAGTTCCTCCTTATATAAAAGAACGCAAGTCAACGACTCTATAACGACTCAAAGAATCGAATGGTTTAATAAATTCCTCAAAAAATTATAGCACAATGCAGAAAAATGCATAGGGGCATTGCAAAAAGATAGAAACATAATTCTATAAAATATATTGAAGTATTATGTCCAAGCGAAACTATGAAAATCCTACTTACCTTGAAAAATTTTATTTCCTACTGGACAAAGTTAGCATTAACTAATATAATCCACTTTATAGTTAGTTTATATTAACTAACCGAAAGGGAGAGAGAATGGAGAAGGATAATTTTTTTTGCAAAAGAAAAGAGGGGATAGAGGATTATATTGCAGAGCATATCTGCCTGAATGCCCCGGTGATTACAGGACTAAAGCCTTCTGCCATTATCACGGTAACAAAGGCGGAGAAACAGATTTTGGAAGAACTGTTTTCAGGAACCGAGATTTGTGTGATTAGTCTTCATAGCGGGAAAAAGGAAAGCATTCTCCTATACCAAAGGGAAAAGCTGGAGGAGCTTCTGAGCAGAAAGACTGTACAGAGCTTTTTACAGAGCTTGGCTGTGGGCTATGAGAGTTTCTCTTTAGAGGAGGTTTTTCGACATTTCACAGTGCGTTTCGCCCAATACAAGGAGAAACAGGCGGATTTTCCCCATGAGGTAGGTGTTTTTCTCGGTTATCCTCTTCGGGATGTGAAGATTTATATGAAGAATCCTTTAGCGAAGGCGAAGCTCACCGGCTATTGGAAGGTCTTTACCGAGGTGGAGAGTGCACTAGCTTGCTTTCAGGCTTACGACATGTGCATTCAAAGCTTTACCCTAATGCTGAAATCCGGTTTAAGCTGTAGAGATTTGGTGATGGCTTATCACATTAAGAAGCGTCAGGTGGCTTAAGAGAGAAAAAGCTATTATAAAAGAAAAACCTGACAAAAAAAGAAGCGAAATAGTGTTGCATTAGCAACAAATAAACCCTAGTAAAGTGCTAGGATATAGACAAGAGGAAAAAGATATTTCCTCTAAAAGAGAAAAGACTTTCTCAATCAATTCACTTTACAAACCAAAGTATTGAATAATTCAATATTTTAGGCATAAAATCAAGGAGGACAAAAAGATGATTCATGTAGTATTTTTCAGCCAGACAGGAAACACAGAGGAGATGGCAAAGGCAGTTACTGAGGGAATCCAGGCAGCAGGCGGAGAGGCTAAGATGGTTAGCGTATCCGATATTTCTGCGGCAGACTTGGCAGGAGATGCAGTTTACGCATTAGGATGCCCTGCTATGGGAGATGAAGTACTGGATGAAGGCGAGATGGAGCCCTTCGTAGAGGATTTACTCGGTTCCGTTTCCGGCAAGAAGATCGGACTTTTCGGATCCTATGACTGGGGCGATGGACAGTGGATGCGTGATTGGGAAGCAAGAATGACTGGTGCAGGTGCCGTAATGGTAGCGCCTCCCGTTATCTGCAACAACACTCCCGATGAGGAAGGACTGGCAAACTGCAAGGCTCTTGGAGAAGCTTTGGCAAAGGCTTAATAGCGATTTAAACCCCTGAAGAAAAGCAAGAGGGTGTAAAAAATCTTTTTGATTTTTTACACCCTCTTTTTTGCTGTCTATTTTCATCGCTAATGGAGGAAAACCCGAGAAATCCGCGTCTAAACAGCTGTATCTTAAGAAAAATACAAGAAAGAACTTCGAATGTAGTTTCGAAAACTACTTGACGGGGTTTGTTAGATGATTTAAGCTATTAAAGAAATATAATTAAAAATATTGATACATGAAGAAGACTATTCCTTCTCCATCAGCAGAAAGGACGCGGAAAATGGATCAGTTAAAAAATAGAGGTTTAGAAATTCCTTTGATTCAGGGGGGAATGGGGGTAGGAGTTTCCCTTTCCGGCTTAGCGGGGGCAGTGGCAAAAGCAGGAGCTATGGGCTGTATCAGTACAGCAGACTGCGGCTATCGAGAAGAGGACTTTCGCCGTTTTCCTGAGGAAGCCAATCTTCGCGCTTTGCGAAAGGAAATCCAAAGAGCTAAGCTGCTTAGCGAAGGCAAAGGAATGATTGCCATCAACGCCATGGTGGCCACCAGACAGTGGGAGGATGCCATAAAAGTCGCTGTGGAAGAGGGAATTGATGCAGTGATTTCCGGGGCTGGACTGCCCTTAAGTCTACCGGAGATTGTACCGGAAGGAACGGCTTTGATTGCGCCTATTGTTTCCAGCGGAAGAGCTGCCAAGGTTTTGCTTAAGACCTGGAGTCAAAAATACCAAAGAACTGCAGATTTTGTGGTGCTGGAAGGCCCTTTGGCGGGGGGGCATTTGGGCTTTAAGGCGGCAGAGGTGGAAGAAGCTACAGCTAAGCCCTTGGAGGAACTGATTCCGGAGGTGCTTTCTGTATTGCAGGTTTTCGAAGAAGAGTTCGGACGGAAAATTCCCCTCTTTGCGGCAGGAGGCATTTGGAGTAGAGAAGACATTGTGCGGATGCAGGAGGCGGGAGCTTACGGTGTACAGATGGCCACCCGCTTTATCGGTACCAAGGAATGTGATGCCAGCACTGCCTATAAAGAGTACCTCATTTCCAAGAAGGAAAATGACCTGGAAATCATCCATAGTCCGGTGGGTATGCCGGGAAGGGCAGTAAAGAGCCCCATGCTGGAGAAGCTCGGCCTTAGCGGAAGGATTGCCCCCAAGCATTGCTCCCGTTGCATACACGGCTGTGACCCGGGAACGGTGAAGTATTGTATTACCCATGCCCTCATTTCTGCAGTGGAGGGAAATGTGGAGGAAGGCCTTTTCTT
>CALIEL010000388.1 GCA_938022235.1 Oribacterium parvum | reverse complement strand
AACTAATTCGTTCTTTTCCAGGTCTTTGGAGAAAACAGAATCAACATAGGAAATATTTCCAATCTTCCTGCCAACATGTCAAAAATCATGACTGCCTTTGAAAATGGCGAATAAATCGAGAAATTTTCTATTGGTCCAACCTTTGCCAATCCCGGTCCGATATTGTTAAAGGTTGCGGAAATTGCTGAAAAGTTTGTAGTAAAATCAAAACCGTCAAAGCTGATAAGAAAAATGGATATCATATAGACAAAGCAATATGCAATCAAATACGTACTTACCGAACGTACCACATTGTAATCCAGGCTTTTTCCTTCTAAACGAATTCTCTTGATGGCTTCCGGGTGAATAATGAGGTGCAGCTCCTTCCCCATATTCTTCAATAAGATAATCAATCGGGAAACCTTTATACCGCCACCTGTAGAACCTGCACAGGCACCGGAAATCATTAAGAATAAAATCACCATTTGACTGGGTACTGCCCAATGATTGTAATCCAAAGTTGAAAAGCCTGTTGTGGTAATAATACTTCCTACCGTAAAAAAAGCATGGTGAAGGGCAAATAACAGGCCATTTCCCATTTCTTTTAAATTATTAAAAGCGATGAATAAAGTTGAGCAAAGGATAATTAAAAGATAGGTTCTGGCTTCTTCTGAGGAAAAAGCTTCTTTCCACTTTCTTCTTTGTAAAAGATAATAAACATTGAAGTTAATACCGAACAAAATCATAAAAATGGTAATCAAGAACTGGCTAAACATGGAATAATCCGCCATTCCGGAATTCCTGATGGCAAATCCCCCTGTTCCCGCCGTTCCGAAGCCGATACACAAAGCATCAAAAAACGGCATTCCGGAAAGTAAAAAGGCAAGAATACAAATTACCGTTAGAACAAAATAAATCTTATAGAGAGCTTTTGCGGTATCTGCTACTCTAGGCACCATCTTGGACACATCCGGTCCCGGAGATTCCGCCTTCATAATCATCATGTTATAACCGCCACCTAAGGGAAGAACCGTTAAAACAAGGACTAATACACCCATGCCTCCCATCCAATGGGAAAAGGAACGCCAAAAAATCAATCCCTTTCCTAAGGCCTCCACATCGCTTAAGATGGAAGAACCTGTAGTGGTAAAGCCGGAAACAATTTCAAAAACCGCATCGATATAATGGGGAATTTTTCCGCTAATATAGAAGGGTAAAGCTCCCACTAAAGAAAGCACCAACCAGCAGCCTGCTACGATGACAAAGCCTTCTCTGGTATAAAAGGCTATTTTTTTCGGTTTTTTTCGCGTTAAAACCGCCCCTACAACTAAAGACATGGCCGACACGGATAATATAGCCGCGGCAGAACTATGCTCCCGATATATTATGGCACAAATAAAGGGAAGCAATAAGCTGATTCCCTCTATTCTCAGTACCCAAGCCAGGATGTAGACAATCATACTAAAGTTCATAATGAATATCCTCTTCCTTCTTTACTTCCAAAATATCTCGTAAATCATTAAATCCTGTGTTGGTGGTAACCACAATCACTCGGTCTCCTACCTTCATAACATCAGAGCCCCTAGGGGTAATAATTTTATTCTGACGTATAATTCCGCAGATTAAAACTCCTTGCTTAAAGGACAGATCCGCAAATGGAATATTGATTAAATCCGGATCATTTAATACCTTAAACTCCAAAGCTTCTGCCTTTCCGTCAGCAAGCTTATACAAGGTCTCTACATTGGAGCCCTTGGAATTCTCCAAAGCCCTTACATATCGAAGAATACTCTCTGCAACAATCTGCTTCGGATAAATGACAGAACCCAAATTCATTTCATTGGTAACATTTTCAAAGGCAATACGATTGATTTTGGTAATCAAACGGGCATCGGAAAGCTTTCCCGCATAAAGAGAAAGCATGATATTTTCCTCATCAAATCCTGTCAAAGAACAAAAGGCATCCGTATTTTCTATTCCTTCCTTCTTTAAAAGCTCGGCATCAATACCGTCACCGTTTATGATAATACTATCCGGAAGTACATCTGCCAGATACTCACATCGCTCCTTGTTAGAATCAATGATTTTCAAACGCATATTTAAGTGCATTTCATCGATATAACGGGCAATATAATAGCTGATTCGTCCTCCCCCTACGATGATACAATCTCTAACGGGGGTATAATCCACACCCAGCTTAATAAAGAACTTGCTTACATCCTTGGGTGCTGCAATAAAGCTCATCAAATCATCCGCTTCCAAAGCATCAAAACCGTTTGGAATAAGAATATCCTCTCCTCTTTGAATCAAAGTAATAAGGACATTTAAGCCCGTATCCTTTTGAAAGGTATGAAGAGGAATGCCAATCAACTGGCTTTCCTTGGGTACCTTTACACGAATCAAATCCAGCTTTCCGCGAGAAAAGCTGTCTACCTTCATCGCAGAAGGAAAACGAAGCAGACGCTCTATTTCCTTTGCTGCAGCCATATCCGGGTTGATTACCATGGCCAGGTTCAATTCATCTCGAAGATAAGAAATCTCCGTAGTATATTGAGGGTCACGGATTCTGGCAATGGTACGACAATTTCCTTCTTTTTTTGCAAAGAGGCAACAAAGCATATTGACTTCATCCCGGCTGGTTGCCGCAATTAAGACATCCGCATTCTGAACCCCGGCTTCCCTTAGCGTCTGAAGCATGGCACCGTTTCCATGGATTCCCATAATATCCAGGAAATCCAC
This sequence comes from Oribacterium parvum, assembly GCA_938022235.1. Classification (GTDB taxonomy): domain Bacteria; phylum Bacillota; class Clostridia; order Lachnospirales; family Lachnospiraceae; genus Oribacterium; species Oribacterium parvum_A. The sequence goes on along the minus strand of CALIEL010000388.1, from coordinate 1,159 downwards.
CGCATGGCGAAGAACCTTCTCATCCTGGTCCACAATGGTAATATCATGCCCTTCTTTGTTTAATTGATCTGCCAGGGTAAGACCTACCTTACCGCAACCTACCACAATAATATTCATGATTTTTCCTCATTTAACTGCAAAAAATACAAATTCTTTATCCAAACCAATTTCATTAAGACTTATTCATCTCATTCAGACACAAAATATCCTGATTTAAAGCCTCTAAAAAATGAACCAACAAATCCCTTTTCGCCTCTACCGGAAAAGCTTCCCGTAATTCATCATAACGAAAACTTTTCTTCCACCCCTCTTCCATCCTCCGATAGAAATGCTCCAGCTCCCGATAGGGAACATAGTACTTCTCTCCTCTTTTACTGAAGGATAGGATAATGAAGCTGATGCCGCCTTGCAGCATAAAGCGCTTCATAAAGTACATCTGATGGGCATGAAGATTTTGCAGGGGGAAGGAATCCTTATGACACTCCTTAGCATCAAAACAAATGGGAATTCCTTGAACAATTCCCATATAATCCACCGTAGACTTCTTATCGAAATAGGCCAGGGTGATTTGTTTATGGTTTTGATCCAGCTTGATGGGCGTTATAGGGGTAGGGATTTTCTGAATTAAGGCCAGATTCTTCTCCTCATACAGAGCAATCGTATGGTTAATCTCCTCTTCCAAAAGAGAGCCTCTTAGCCCTCGTGATTTCCATGTACCCATGTTTCCCATTCCTGAACAATGGAGTTCCCCTGGAAGTAATTGATTTTCATAGCTTCACATACTTCTCCCAGGGTTTCCTCTGTTCGCTGTCTGGCAAGCTTCGTGCCTGCCAAAAGAATCTCATAGACTTCCGGAATATTGTTTTCCCAATACTTTCTTTTCTCTCGGATAGGCTGTAGAATTTCTTCCATTACAGCCAGTAAGGTCTTCTTACATTTCACATCTCCAAGACCACCTCGCATATAATGCTCCTTCATTTCCTCCAGATTCTGATAATCCGGACAGAAACGAGAGAAATCCTCCTTGGGTGCAAAGGCATCCAGATAGGTAAATACGGCATTGCCTTCCACATGACCGGGATCTGCCACATTGATGTGGGTCGGATCGGTATACATGCTCATAATCTTGGTTTTTACCGTGCTTGGATCATCGGAAAGG
>CALIEL010000387.1 GCA_938022235.1 Oribacterium parvum | reverse complement strand
TGCGTGAAGAACCTTTAAGGACTGCGTGAAGAACCTTTAAGGACTGCGTGAAGAACCTTTAAGGACTGCGTGAAGAACCTTTAAGGACTGCGTGAAGAATTTTTAAGGACTGCGAGAAGAAGCCGTAAAGACTGCGTGAAGAAGCTGTAAAGACTGCATAAAGAAGCTGTAAAGACTGCATGAAGAATCTGTAAGAGGAGGAAATCAGTGGCTGGAAAAAGAAGGCTAAAACGATTTTATGATATTTCCCTGGTGGTAATGGTCTTTTCCATTACCCTTTTTGGGCTGCTGATGCTGTATTCCGCCTCCTCCTATACGGCGGAAAGAGATAATTTGGGAGAGATGTTTTACCTGAAACGACAGGCTTTGTTTGCCGGATTTGGATTTCTGGTCATGCTTTTTACCTCCCGATTTATTGACTACCATATCTTTGCCAAATTAAATCTGGTGATTTATGCCATTGCCGCTGTGGCGGTGATTGTCACCAGCCTTATCGGTGTGGCATCCCACGGATCCAACCGCTGGATTGTCATTTTCGGTGTACGTTTCCAGCCTTCAGAGCTGATGAAACCGGCCATTATTATTCTCTTTGCCACTCTTTTAACTCATAAGGGAAGGAAGCTTGACGGTTTCGTTCCCATGTTAAAAGCGGCAGCCTGGGCGCTGGTTCCGGCAGCAATCATTGCTTATACCAATCTGTCCACCGCTATGATTGTGGCGGGAATTGCGGCATTTATGCTCTTTGTGGCGGTAAAAAGCTATAAGTATCATTTGATGCTCTTGGGAGGAGGAATAGCGGCGTATCTTGGCGCTTATCCCCTTTCTTTGCTGTTGCAAAAAATGAAGGTGCTACACGGCTATCAGATTACCAGAATTTTAGCCTGGAAGGATCCTTCTTCCTATGAAGATGAAACCTTCCAAACCTTGCAGGGGCTTTATGCCATCGGTTCCGGAGGCATTTTCGGGAGGGGACTGGGAGAGAGTATTCAGAAGTTTATTATGCCCGAGTCCCAGAATGATATGATTTTTACCATCATTTGCGAAGAGCTGGGCTTTGTGGGAGGCCTTGGCGTGATGCTGGTTTATGCACTTATTCTTTTTCGTCTCTATGAGATTGCAAAAAATGCCAAAGACCTTTTCGGTTCTTTGCTGGTTATCGGCGTAATGTCCCACATTGCTTTGCAGGCAATTTTAAATATTGCGGTAGCGACAAACTCTATTCCCAACACCGGAATTACCCTCCCCTTTATCAGCTACGGAGGAACATCCCTTGTGATTTTGCTGGCGGAAATTGGTATCTGCCTGAATGTTTCCTATCAAACTACTTTGGATGAGTCGATTTCTTCCGAAAAATAAGAGTAGGAAATCAGCGTTTTTTCGGAAACTTAAGAAATAATCAGCGTTTGCCGATGTATACTATAGAAGTAAGGAAGCTTTGGGAGTGATAAGGGAAGATGAACAGAAAATGAACAGAAGAAAAGAACAGAAACAATTAATACATTATGGACTGATTCTTTTTTTTCTTTTACTACTTTTGCTGATAGTCAGTATTCGCATTTCGGATGTGAAGATTTTGGGGAATAAGCAGTACAGCGAAAAAGAAATTAAGGCAATGCTCTTTCAGGATGAATGGGATGAGAAATCCGCCTATGCCTTTTTTAAAGAAAAGTTTCGTCCCCATAAAAGCCTTCCTTTTATTGAACGATATGAAATGCGCTGGAAGAATCCTTGGAGCGTGGAAGTTATTATCTATGAAAAAAATATGGTGGGCTATGTGCAATACATGTCCAGCAACTTTTATTTTGACGGAGACGGGGTAGTGGTGGAATCCACCAAGAAAAAAGCCCCCGGGATTCCGGAGGTAAAGGGACTGAAATTTTCCTCTGTGAGTCTTTATAAGGCTCTTCCGGTGGAAAATAAGGGAGTGTTTCAGGATATTTTGAATCTCAGTGCTTCCCTGCAACAGGAAAAAATCAGCTGTGATTATATTGAATATAGCGGAACTCAGGCCATTATTCATGTGGGGGGGATTCGGGTTCTCCTTGGTGGAAATGAGGACATGGAGCAGAAGGTCATGAGCTTAAAGGACATTCTGCCGGCTCTTTCAGGAAGGAAAGGAACCCTGGATTTAAGTGAGTTTAAAGGCAGAAAAGAAAAGGAAGCCTATATCTTTCGAGAAAATAAATAAACTTGTAGGAAGAATTGAACTTGCACTTTCTTTGAAATCTGTGTATCATCCTTAAGGAAAGTCTTTACAAAATACCGAAAATTCTTATAATGATATAGTTAGGATTAATGTGGAGAAGAGTCCTTTCCTAAAAGGAAAAAAGTCATAGATTGAAGGAGGAAGATATGCTGGAAATTAAGCTTCCCGAGTCCGAAGCGGCTGCGAAAATAATTGTTGTGGGAGTTGGTGGTGCCGGAAATAATGCGGTGAATCGCATGGTGGACGAGGGCATTGCCGGAGTAGAATTTATAGGGGTGAATACAGATAAGCAGGCTTTACAGTCCAGTAAGGCTTCTACAGCTATGACCATTGGTGAGAAATTAACTAAGGGACTGGGATGTGGAGGAAAGCCTGAAATCGGTACCAAGGCCGCTGAGGAAAGTGCAGAGGACATTACCGCTGCATTACAGGGCGCAGACATGGTTTTCGTTACCTGTGGAATGGGTGGCGGAACCGGAACCGGTGCAGCTCCTATTATTGCCAGAATTGCGAAGGATATGGGTATTCTTACCGTTGGTGTTGTAACTAAGCCCTTCCGCTTTGAAGCTAAGCAGCGTATGAAGAATGCCATGGAAGGTATTGATGCCTTAAAGAATGCAGTAGATACCTTGATTGTAATTCCCAACGATCGTTTGTTGGAGATTGTAGAGAAGAAGACCTCTCTTCCGGATGCTTTGAAGAAGGCTGACGAAGTATTACAGCAGTCTGTACAGGGAATTACCGACTTGATTAATGTACCGGGACTGATTAACTTGGACTTTGCAGACGTTTCTGCCGTTATGAAGGATAAGGGAATTGCCCATGTAGGTATCGGTAAGGCCAAGGGAGATGACAAGGCTATTGAGGCTGTAAAGATTGCGATTTCTTCTCCGCTCTTGGAGAGCACCATCGAGGGCGCTACCGATGTTATCATCAACATTTCCGGAGACATCAGTCTCATCGAGGCAAATGATGCGGCTTCCTATGTAGAAGAGCTGGTAGGCGAGAATGCCAACATTATCTTCGGTGCTATGTATGATGAGGATAGTCAGGATGAGGTATCTATTACCGTTATTGCTACCGGTATCAAGGAGAGAACCAAGACTGTAGAAACTGTCAGAACGGTAAATACACAGACTCCACAGATTACTCCTTCCGTTGCCAACAATACCGGAACAGGAAGCAATACTACTCCCGGACTCCCTTCTTTCCTTAGCAATCAAAGACCTGTTGCTCCCGGACTTTCTCAAAGACCGGAAGTACCTGTAGAGAACACGCAGGCTAATCTTGGGGGATATGCAAGCACTCCGCAAGTCAATCTTTCCAGACCTGTAGAGACTCCGGAAAGCCCAAGCAGCAGAGTTAGAACAGGAAGAGAAAACAACATCGATCTTCCGGATTTCCTTCGGAGAAGATAAAAGCGGAAAGTAGGCTATGTCCCCAGGGCATAGCCTTTTTTATCGTAATGGGAGGAATCTATGGATTCCTTGGATTTAGAGAGACAAAAGACAAAAAGACAAAAAGACTAAAAGACAAAAAGACTAAAAGACAAAAAGACTAAAAGATTAAAAGATAAAAGACAGGCCAATTAGGCGCAAAGTAAGCGTTTATAAATATAAATAGGAGAACCATGGCGAATTTAAGAGAAGAAATTGAAAAAAGAAGAACCTTTGCGATTATTTCCCACCCGGACGCAGGAAAAACCACCCTTACAGAGAAGTTTCTTCTCTATGGAGGTGCCATCAACTTGGCAGGAACGGTAAAGGGAAGAAAGTCCGCAAAGCATGCGGTTTCCGACTGGATGGAGATTGAGAAGGAAAGAGGAATTTCCGTAACCTCCTCCGTGCTCCAGTTTAATTATGACGGAAAGTGCATTAACATTCTGGATACTCCGGGACACCAGGATTTCTCGGAGGATACCTATAGAACCCTGATGGCGGCAGACAGTGCGGTAATGGTCATTGACGGAGCAAAGGGTGTGGAGCCCCAGACCATTAAGCTCTTTAAGGTCTGTGTTATGCGACATATCCCT
>CALIEL010000386.1 GCA_938022235.1 Oribacterium parvum | reverse complement strand
ATTTCCGTAAATTCACTAATACATTCTTCCAAACTGACGATATTGATTAAAGCGGAATCATGGAGGAGAGTAACTCCTACCATTTCACGAGAATTTTCCTGAGATAGAGGAATGACAATTTCAAGGAGGAAGAATGGAAAACACACAGGAAAACGGGTTAAGCCCAAAGGAAGCTGCTGTTAAGACACAGGCAGGCGGGGGCCAGGAAAAGCCGGGCTCCAAGGCTTTTAAGAAAGCTCCGGGAGTTAAGCCGGGACAGAAGGCAAAGGCTGTAAAGGGTAAAAAGAGAAGCAGCCTGGCAGGAAGAATTTCTGCATTGGTTTGCGTATCCATGTTGGTAGTCTTTGTGCTGGCAAATATTGCTCTGCTAAGTGCGGTAGGAAAATCCTTCGATAAGATTAATCAGGATTACTTACTTTCCACTACAGCGATGAATGTGGAAAAAGCCAGAAAGTCCATTACTTTAGCGGAGAACACTGCAAGAGCAATCAGCGAACACTTGGATGAAATGTATAACGAAACCGATAACGGTGCGGCAACAGTTCCCAGTCTTTTAAAAGACACCGTTCACTTAAGTGAAAGAAGATCCTTTGAAGAAAAATATTTACTGGATTCTGTTTGGGAAATGATTCGTCATGATGAACACATTATGGGTGCGGGCGTTTTCTTCGAGCCAAATGCGTTCCAGCAGGGTGAGCCGGAATACGCTATGTATTTAGGAAGAGATAACGGAGATGAGAACAAGCGTTTCTACAAGTTCCTGGACTACAAGTTCTATGGAAACGGAGCGGAAGAATATTATACCAAAGCTTCTCAGGAAAAAGTCAGTCATGTTGTAGACCCCTTCGTATCCTCTATTACCGGAGAGACCATCTTCGTATTGGTTGTACCTATCCTTCATAATGACCAGTTTATGGGAACGGTAGTAGTAGACTTAAATGTTAAGATGTTTGATTCTCTGGGACAAGATAAGTCCGGAGAGGGTGCTAAGACCTTCTTTGATGTTATCAATAAGGATGGTAAGTTCGTATTTAGCTCCAATCCTGATGCGGTAGGAAAGAATCTTGCAGAATATGTTGGAGAAGAGACCTTTAAGAATGACATCCAGAGCAAGTTTGACGGAGAGAGTATCTTCCACGTTAAGGACAGTCACCGTATTCGTTACTTTGCACCGCTCACCATCTATGGAACAGACTGGTATGTGCAGTCCGCAATGAGCTTAGACCTTTACAACCAGGGTAAGAACCAGCTCTTTGTTGCTTTGGCTGTTGCAGAAGTTGTTTTGTTTATTCTTTTACAGGTAATTCTTTTCACAGCACTGAAGAAGTCTCTTAGTCCTCTTGGAAAGCTGGCAGAGGAAAGTGACAAGCTGGCAGAGGGTAACTTCGACATTAAGGTTTCCTATGCCCAAGAAGATGAAATCGGTCGTCTGGTAAAGAGCTTTAACAATATCGTAAAGCGTTTGACCTATGTGGTATCCGATTTACAGGCGAAGCTTGGAGCATTTGCTCAGGGAGATTTCGGATCTGAAATCAAAGAAGATGAGAACTATAAGGGAGATTTCCGTCCAATCTTGAACTCTTTACAGGAAATTTCCACAAGCTTGAACAGTACCTTGAAGAACGTACACACTTCTTCTTCCGAAGTAAGCAGCAGTGCAGAACAGGTAAGCAGCATGGCCCAGAGAATTTCCGAGGGTACTACCAAGCAGGCTTCTTCCATTGCAGAGCTTTCCAAGACTATGGAAGATATTACAGAGCAGATTCGTCATACTACAAAGCAGGCGGAAAAGGCACAGCAGCTTGGTGTTGTCAGCGGTTCTCATGTGGAAACCAGTAACCAGAAGATGACTGACATGCAGGGCGCTATGGAAGAAATCACCGAGAAGTCTAAGGAAATCAGTAAGATTATTAAGACCATCGATGATATCGCTTTCCAGACCAATATCCTTTCCTTAAATGCGGCTATCGAGGCGGCAAGAGCAGGAGAGGCAGGAAAGGGCTTTGCGGTAGTTGCGGATGAAGTCGGAAACCTGGCTAAGAAGTCTCAGGAAGCGGCTCAGAATACTTCTCTTCTGATTGAAGAGACCATCGGTGCAGTACAGAAGGGTGCTAAGTTCACCGAGGAAACTGCGGAAGCTTTGCATTCCGTATCCGAGAGTACAAACCAGGTGAATGATTTAATCGGAGAAATTTCCAAGGCTTCCGAAGAGGAATCCACAGGCGTTAGTCGCTTGAGTGACGGTCTTCAGGAAATCTCCGCTGTAGTGCAGGAGAACTCCGCAACAGCAGAGGAAAGTGCAGCAACAGCAGAGGAATTATCCGCTCAGGCTAACCTGATGAACGACCTTGTAGATAAGTTTAAGGTTAGATAATAGAGGGTTCTGTTTATCGACATAAGCTTTAGCTTAAGATTATAAAATGGAGCATAGAGAATGGCATTATTGCCTCTACTCTATGCTCTATTTTTTGTATATGAAATTGAGAAAATTATAGACAGGAAAACTATTGATTTTTTTAGATTCTCAAAGAAATTATTATGCCATAAATGAATTTTG
>CALIEL010000385.1 GCA_938022235.1 Oribacterium parvum | reverse complement strand
GCAAACCAAAACATCCGCTCGCTTAGTCACTTCTTTGATATTACTCGTTTTACTGTGGCAGAGAGTTACCGTGGCATCCTTATTGGTCATCAAGATGGACAAGGGTCTTCCCACTACCAAAGAACGTCCCAAAATGCAAACTTCCTTTCCCGCCAGGGGAATCTTATAAAAACGGCACATTTCCATAACTGCCTGTGCAGTGCAGGGCGCAAAGGCACTTTCATCCTTTAAAATCAAGCCCGCCATGCTCTCTCTGCTGACCCCTTCCACATCCTTTTCTCTCTTAATCATTCTGAAGGCTGTTTCCTGATCCAAATGAGAGGGAAGGGGACGAAATACCATGATTCCGTGAATCTCTTCATCATCATTTAAAAATTGAATAACCTCCTGAAACTGTTCATTGCTGCAATCCGCCGGAAGCTGATAGCTCTTTACTTCCAATCCGAAGGATAGAAAACGCTTTTTAATGGCCTTCTCATAGGTAACATCCGCCGTCCTTTCTCCTACACGAATAAGCGCCAAAGCCGGCATCACCCCGGGTCTTTCCGCCAAAAAGGCCACGCATTCCTTCTCTATTTCTTCCGCCACCGGTTTTCCCAATAATTCTTCCATACTTCCTTACTACTCCTTTCCCCATTTGAAATTAAGTCTTTATGCTCCTCTTACCACGTTTTCTACCGCCTGAATAATCTCTTCCAGCGAAGAAATGCCCGTTCTTGCCCTATCGCAAACTGCCTCTCTTTTCGCCTTGATTTCCTGATTCTGCATACTTTTGGTATTAATATATACATTCAGTATGGCACTTTCCATGGCTGTCTTCAGGAAGCCGGCCCCCACCCCAACATCCGACAGGGCAATTCGGGATCCCTTCTCCTGTAATCGGGCAAATAATGGAATCTTCTCTAAACATAGCTCCAAAAGCTCTGTGGGTACCAAAGATGCCTCTATAAGACAGTTCTCCATAGTTTCTCTGTAAATCTTTTGTTCTTCCTCTGTTTCTCTGGGTAAGGAATATGCCTTTGACAGGGGCAGGAAAACCTCTTCATCCCTTGCTTCCAAAGCAAGGGCTTTCTGCTTTGCCTCCTCCAGGTATTTCATGATTCCTTCCAACTCATCCTGAAAATCCGCATAGCTCTTCTTTCCCAATGTAAGATTTCCCACCATCATTCCCAGAGAAAAGGCAAATGCAGCCGATAGCGCTGCCGCCCCGCCGCCCCCGGGAATAGGGCTCTTGGAAGAAAGAGCCTCTAAATACTGAACAATACTTTCTTGCTTCTGCTCTTTCATAGCTTTCCCCTCCTGCACTCGGCCCTTAATGGACTTCTATAACATACAAATCCTATATCCTATAATTTTGCTGTTTATACTAGCATAATATTTCGGTTTTACACAAGTTTTCTGTTTTACACAAATTTTCTGTTTTGCATAAATTTTCTGTTTTGCATAAGCTTTCTCAATGTAATATGGTCGTCCAAATCTCTTGAGTAACAAAAACAGGACATGATACAGGGAGAACAGGCCTAAGCACAAAAACAAGGTTCCAAGCCCTCTTCCTCCACCGGCTTGGAACCTTCACACAGTATTTTGCTTTATTATTCTTCTGAAGAAAAAAATTATTCTTATAAAAAACTTCCTTTTACGCTTTCTTCTCCTGTAAAGCCCTTACCAACTCCGGAAGTCCGAAAAGGGTGATGAAGCCCCCGGCATCCTTATGATCGTATAAATCTCCCGTGGTAAAGCTTGCCAGGGAAGCATTGTAAAGAGAATAGGGAGAAGAGGTTCCGGCCTTTATGATATTTCCCTTGTAAAGCTTCATCTTGGTCTCTCCGGATACCTTCTCCTGGGTGCTCTTTACAAAGGCCTGTAAAGCTTCCCGAAGGGGAGCAAACCACTTTCCTTCATAAACCACCTGAGAAAATTTCTCTTCCACTATTTTCTTCATTTCCATAGTCTGCCGATCCAAAATCAGCTCTTCCAACTGCTTATGGGCTTCCAAAAGGATGGTTCCGCCGGGAGTTTCGTAAACTCCACGACTCTTCATCCCCACCACGCGGTTCTCCACGATATCCACAATGCCGATACCGTTCTTTCCCCCCAGGTGATTCAGTTCCTCAATCATCTCCTTCAAGGACATTTTCTTCCCATTCAATGCCACCGGCACTCCCTTTTCCCAGGTAATGGATAGAGCTGTTTCCTGATCCGGTGCCTTCTGAGGTGTTACGGAGAGCATTAAAAGATGCTCATAATTAGGCTCTGTCTCCGGGTCCTCCAGCTCTAAGCCTTCATGGGAAATATGCCAAAGATTCCTGTCTCTGCTGTAGGAATTCTCATGGCTTCCAAAAGCCAGGTCAATGCCCTTTTCCTTACAGTATGCCATTTCATCTTCCCTGGACTGAAAAGTCCAAAGCTCTGTCATCCGCCAAGGGGCAAGAATATGCAGCTCCGGTGCTAAAGCCTTAATACCCAGCTCAAAACGGATCTGATCGTTACCCTTTCCGGTAGCTCCGTGACAAATGGCGCTAGCACCCTCCTTCTTGGCGATCTCCACCAATCTTTTGGCAATAGCCGGACGAGCCATGGAAGTGCCCAAAAGGTAT
>CALIEL010000384.1 GCA_938022235.1 Oribacterium parvum | reverse complement strand
TATTCTTTCATCCTCTAAAATAAAGATTTTCAGCAAGTCTCTCACTCCTATTAAAAAAATTTCGTAATCATAAAATTCGCTGTCTCCCTCAAGCTACCGCTAAACTCTTCAAAAATAATCGGTTTATTTTACCATGCTTTACCTAAAATGGAGTCAATTTTTTCATTTTATACTGCGCACTATATTTCTTTCGTCCCATTCATAAAAATGCTATACTGTTTCCGTTAATAGACATTAAATATCATAAGCTTCACTCGCATACGGCACTGCTTAAGCAAAACACTCTATAGGAAAGGAGAAAGAAAAAGTGGATTCTTTTCGATTTGCATTATCTTTCGCTCTTATGGTTTGCCTCTCTTTTCTCCTTCTCTTTTATATCTATTTTCGGCTTTTATATGGCGTAAAGAAAAACCGGGAAGTCCCTAGGTGGATTTATAAATTCGGGCAGGCTTTTCAGGGAAGAGTGCATGTGGAGTATGAAAATGCAACGACTTCCGCAGCTCTTCGAGATGCCAACATTTTCCTTTTTTTCTGGCTTCTTTCCAATGTTCTAAGCTTTGCTTTTTTGTATTACAAAAGCGGAAACTACTATGCAGCTGTCTATCAATGTTGTAAGCTACAGTTCCTTATTGTGCTTTTAGCCATGATGCTTCATTCCCTCTTTCAGTTTTTTAGAATGACTTTTCATTCTTCCAGGGAAGCCCGGCGTTGGTATTCCACAAGCAATGCACTTTCTTGGGTAGCCTTCTTCTCCGGCGTCCTTTTGTCTTCCTTTGTCTCTACCATGGGGTTTCCGGAAAGAGCGATAACGGCACAAATTGCCGGGACGAAACTGGTTGTCGGCAGCACAAAGGCCTCTTCGCTTATCGATGCAGGATTTTCTTTTACAGGGAAAAGTGCTGAAAGTAAAATCACCAACAAAAGAAATGACCCCTTTTATTACGGTGAATATCTGGAAATTACAAGGGACGGAAAATCCTACGGTTTTATGAGTGTGACTCCCACCTGGAAGGACGAGGATACATTAAAGAATTGTACCATTACCTATTATGAAATCCCCGGAGATTGCGCCCAATTAGCAGAAGTCCAATTTAATAAGGTAAACTTAACTACACTCTCCCTTTCCGACCTTCAAACCAGGAAAATCACGGATATTTTCTCTTTAAAACCCGCTAACTATAAAGAAATTCAGAATGAGAGCTATTATGTTTTGACTATGCAAACAAAAGACCATGCATTCTGGAAAAACTATAGTCTTTATGCATATTTTGATGCAAATGGCGTTGTATTCTACTACGGAATCCGCGCTCAACAATCGATTTGGGAATGATTTGATCAGGAAAGGATAATGAAAATGAACTTGTTTAGCTTTGAATTCTTTTTTGGACTTATGGTTGGTCTCTCTTTTCTCCTTACCTTTTATATTTATTTTCGGCTTTTATACGGCGTAATAAGAAAGCGGGAAGTCCCTCAGTGGATTTATAAATTCGGGCAGGCTTTTCAGGGAAGAGTGCATATTGAATATGAAAATGCAACGAATTCCGCCGCTCTTCGGGATGCCAATTTATTTCTCTTTCTTTGGCTTTTGGTCAATGTTTTGACCTTTGCTTTTCTATACCATAAGAACGGAGACGCTCTTGCCGCTCTCTATCAATGCATGAAAATGCCATTTGCCACGATCATCGTGGCCCTAATAGTTCGCCCAATCTTGCTTTTACTTAGAATGCAGTTCAGTTCTTCTGAAGACGCCTATCATATCTACTCCACTACCAATGCAGTCCGAGGGGCAGCATTTTTTTCCGTCTTCCTTCTGGCTCTTTACGTCAATATGTAGAACTTCCGTAAAAACCCGTGGAACATAGCGGAATCAGAAGTAAGCAATCGTATTGGCTATGCTTACAAACCGTCGACTATTCGTTATGGAAAAATATTAATATCCTGCTTCAGCCAAT
>CALIEL010000383.1 GCA_938022235.1 Oribacterium parvum | reverse complement strand
AGAAGGAAGGATTGCATTATGGTTCTCAAAAGAAAAATCTATGCTAAATTGCTGGAGTGGAAAGAAAATAGCCAAGGAAAGAAGGCTATTATGGTGGAAGGAGCAAGACGTATCGGTAAGTCCACCATCGTAGAAGAATTTGCCAAAAAAGAATACGAATCCTATATCATCATAGACTTTGCTAAAAAGGATAAAAACGTGGAGGAGTTCTTTAATCTTTATTTGAATCGCCTTGATGATTTGTTTATGATGCTGGGAACCTACTTCGGCGTAAAGCTGATTCCTAGAAAATCGGCCATTATTTTTGATGAGGTACAGAGCTTTCCTCAAGCCAGAGCAGCCATTAAATATCTTGTGGCCGATGGCAGATATGACTATATAGAAACCGGTTCCTTAATCTCCATAAAGGAAAATATTCAGGATATTGTGATTCCCTCGGAAGAGCGAAGCATCAATATGTATCCTCTGGATTTCGAAGAATTTGCTTGGGCTCTCGGCGAAGAACAGCTTATAGACTATATCAAAAACTGTTTTGAAAAAAGAGAAACTTTAGAAAGAGGCATGCACAACAAAGCTATGCATCTATTCAAGCAATACATCTTAGTGGGCGGAATGCCTAAGCCGGTTTCTTTATTTGTGGAAAGCGGGAAAGATTTTACCGGCGTAGATGCAGAAAAACGAGATATTTTGAAGCTATATCGAAATGATATTATGAAGATCAAAGCCCAATATAGGAGTAAGGTTCTTGCTATTTATGACCAGATACCGGGGCTTCTGTCCCAACATGAAAAACGTGTAGTGTTCAAAACTATACAGGAGGGAAGCTATGCAGAGCAATATAGTGAAACCTTCTTTTGGCTTTCCGATTCCATGATATCCAATGAATGTTTCCTTTGTAGCGATCCCAATGTTGGCTTGTCCATGTACGAAGACCGTAGCTATGTAAAATGCTATATGGGAGATACCGGCCTTTTGCTAAGCCATGCTTTTGATGAAAATGAGCTTTTGGAAAGTGAAATCTATCGGCAGATTTTGAACGATAAACTGTCTTTAAATGAAGGTATGCTTTACGAAAATGTGATTGCGCAGATGCTTGTTGCCAATGGCCATAAGCTGTATTTCTATACCCATTATTCTGAAGAAAAACATCGAAATGATATAGAAATAGACTTTATCATCTCCAATAACAGTAAGCTAAAATACAAGATGTTTCCCATTGAAGTGAAATCCGGAAAACGATATACCACTAATTCCTTAACACGCTTTAAAGAAAAATACAAAGCTCGGATTGGAGAGGCATATATTATCCATCCAAGGAATTTACTGATTAAAGAGGATATTCTCTGCATTCCCCCTTATATGACAATATGTCTATAAAAAAGAGCGACTGTAATGATTTTTTACAGCCGCTCTTTTTTTCTTATCTTTTAAACCACCGCCGCAGTAAGTTTTCCGTCCTGCAAACGGATTTCTATATTGTCACCTTCTTTTACTCTATCTTCCAGGATTTCCTTAGCCACCAAGGTTTCCACATGCTTTTGCATATAACGCTTCAGCGGTCTTGCACCGAAGCCGGGCTCATAGGCATTTTCCAAGATGAAGTCCAAGGCTTCCTTCTGAAGATGGATGTGCAAACGACGCTCCTGCAAACGCTTGTTGATGTCCTTCAGAATCAAATCGGCGATTCTTTCCATATCCTTCTGTACCAAAGGCTTGAAGAGAATGATTTCATCCAAACGGTTCAGGAACTCCGGACGGAAATGACCGTGAAGGGCTTCCATAACTTCCTTCCGTACATCCTCCGGAATGTCTCCATTTTCAGAGATACCGTCCAGAAGCGTCTGGGCACCGATATTGGAGGTCAGGATAATGATGGTGTTCTTAAAGTCCACCGTCCGTCCCTGAGAATCGGTGATTCGTCCGTCATCCAGCACCTGTAAGAGGATGTTGAACACATCCGGATGGGCCTTCTCGATTTCGTCAAAGAGCACTACCGCATAGGGCTTTCTCCGAACCGCCTCGGTCAGCTGTCCACCCTCTTCATAACCCACATAGCCGGGAGCCGCACCAATCAAACGGGACACGGAATATTTTTCCATGTACTCGGACATATCAATACGCACCATGGCATTTTCATCATCAAAGAGGTTCTGGGCAAGGGACTTGGCAAGCTCCGTCTTACCTACACCGGTAGGTCCTAAGAACAGGAAGGAACCGATGGGCTTTGTGGGATCCTTGATACCGGCCTTGGAACGAAGAATAGCCTCTGTAACCTTGGTTACCGCCTCTTCCTGTCCAATCAGTCTCTTATGGATTTCATCGTCCAGATGGAGCACCTTGGAACGCTCGGACTCGTTTAACTTGGTTACCGGAATACCGGTCCAACGGCTGATGATTTTGGCAATTTCTTCCTCTGTCACCTTGTCGTGTACCAAGCCTTGGGCTTCCTTGCTTTGCGCCAGCTCTTCCGCCTCCTGCAATTCCCTTTCTACCTGGGGCAAATCCTGATATTGCAGCTTTGCCACCTTTTCGTAGTCGTAGTTTTGCTTAGCGATATTCATTTCGGACTGAATCTTATCCTTCTTCTCTCTAAGGGTCTGAAGGTTGGATACGGCGTTACGCTCATTTTCCCACTGGGCTTTCTGCACATTAAACTGATCCCTAAGCTCGGAGAGCTCCTTCTGCAGGGTGGCCAGTCTTTCCTTGGAAAGCTGATCCTCTTCCTTCTTTAAAGCCAATTCCTCAATCTGGAGCTGCAAAATCCTTCTTTGTATTTCGTCCATTTCCTCCGGCATGGAATCCATCTCGGTCTTAATCATGGCGCAGGCCTCGTCCACAAGGTCAATGGCCTTATCCGGCAGGAACCTGTCGGAAATGTAACGGTCGGAAAGGGTAGCTGCCGCAACCAGTGCGGAGTCAGTAATCTTTACGCCGTGGTAAACCTCATAACGCTCCTTAATACCTCTTAGGATGGAAATGGTGTCTTCCACATCCGGCTCGTCCACCATGACAGGCTGAAAACGTCTTTCCAAAGCAGGGTCTTTTTCAATATATTTTCTATATTCATCCAGAGTGGTGGCTCCGATACAATGAAGCTCTCCTCTGGCCAGCATGGGTTTTAAGAGATTTCCGGCATCCATGGAGCCTTCGGTTTTTCCGGCTCCCACAATGTTGTGGATCTCATCGATGAAGAGCAGGATTTCTCCCTCGGACTTCTTCACCTCATCCAAAACTGCCTTTAATCTTTCTTCAAACTCTCCTCTATATTTAGCGCCGGCAATCAATGCACCCATATCCAGGGCGAAAATCTTCTTCTTTTTCAAGGAATCCGGCACGTCTTCCTTGGCAATTCTTTGAGCCAAGCCCTCTACCGCAGCGGTTTTACCAACGCCCGGTTCTCCGATTAAGCAGGGGTTATTCTTCTGCTTTCTGGAAAGAATACGGATGATATTACGAATTTCCTCATCTCTTCCGATAATGGGGTCAAACTTCTGCTGTCTGGCTCTTTCCACCATTTCATAGCCATATTTGTTCAAAGAATCGTAGGTGCCTTCCGGATTGTCGGTAACCACCTTCTGATTGCCTCGAACGGAGGACAGAGCCTGTAAGAAGCCGTCCTTGGTAATATGGAACTGCTTGAAGAGCTCCTGAATCTTCTTGTCTCCATCCTTCAAGAGAGCTAAGAAAAGATGCTCTACGGAAACATATTCATCTCCCATAGCTTTCGCATGGTCTTCCGCATTCATCATGACCTTATTGGCGTCCTGGGAAAAATACTGCTGTCCCCCGGAAACCTTAGGCAGGCTGTTAATCTTCTCTTCCAGCGCTCTCTTAAAGTCTTCTACCGGAACTTCCATCTTTTCCAGAAGCTTTTCAATCAGGCTGTCTTCAATGTCTAACAAACTATATAAAATATGAAGCTGTTCAATGGCTTGATTACCGTGGTCCATGGCAATCTTTTGGCTGTTGTTGATACTTTCAACGGATTTTTGGGTAAAACGATTAATGTTCATAGGAGTACCTCCTTTATTTTTCCTCAAGATAACTCCATTATACTCTCGTTGTTAGCACTGTCAAGTGATGAGTGCTAATTCTTTTGTGATTTTTTTGTGAAATGAAAAAGTGAAAGAAAAACTGAAAAAGAAGCTTTCCTATATAGAGAGAACAGCGGCCGGACTGCCGGCTTAAATTATTGTTAAAATTTCACTTGCTTTTTTTCCCAAGTCCCACTATACTATCCCCGTTATATATTTCATAAGGGAGTAACAAGAGCCTAGCTCGTGGATATCAACATTACATGCAGGAAACTGCTGGTATCTACTGAAAATGTGAGACTTATGCAACCCAGTTTTTCTGAGTGGCATAGGTCTCTTTTTATTCTATAGAGAGCGCCGGCACACAGCAGGATATCTCATCGCTAGATACAATCGGACTCTTGCCTCTTATGAAAACCTAGGGAGAAAGGGTAAAGGAAAATGAAGGATCAAAACATGGAACAGAAAAGCACAAGAAAAGTATGGCAGGACAAGGCTTATCAAATGGAAATTCTGGAGCTGCTGAGAGCCGTGGAAAGTCCGGTGGAAACAGGTCTGTCCTCCGTTGATGTAGCCAAAAGACAGGCGGAGTACGGCAGTAATGCTCTGGAGGTGGAGAAGCATTCTTCTCTATTAGAAAAATTTATAGAGCAATTTAAAGATTTTATGATTATCATTCTTTTGGCTGCCGCCGCTGTATCCCTCTTTGCCAGCCACGAGTGGCATGATGCGGTGATTATCCTTTTGGTGGTAGTCTTAAACGCCATTATGGGCGTGATTCAGGAAGCAAAGGCGGAGGAGGCTATTGATGCCTTAAAGGAAATGGCTTCTCCGGATGCCAGAGTTCGCAGAAACGGCAATGTAGAAACCATCAAATCCCATGAGTTGGTGCCGGGAGATATCGTGCTTTTGGAGGCAGGAGATATTGTTCCTGCGGATATGCGTTTGCTGGAAGCCAACTCCCTGAAGGTAGAGGAGGCGGCTCTTACCGGAGAATCCGTTCCCGTGGATAAGGACATTGCCCCCATTACTTTGGAGGATGCGGGAATCGGCGACCGGAAAAACATGGTTTACTCCGGTACCAATGTGACCTACGGTCGTGCTGTAGCAGTAGTTACCGCCATCGGTATGGACACGGAGGTGGGACATATCGCCAATATGCTGGCCCATGCGGAAAAGACCAAGACTCCTTTACAAAGGGATCAGGATCGTTTGGGAAAAAGCTTAACCATTATGATTTTGGCCATTGCTGCAGTAACCTTTGTTGTGGGACTGCTTCGGGGAAGAGCCATTACCGATATGCTCCTGGTATCCATTTCCTTGGCGGTAGCCGCTATTCCTGAGGGCTTACCCGCCATTTCCACCATCATCCTCTCTCTGGGAACCCGTTCCATGGCGGAAAGAAAGGCATTGGTTCGTACTCTTCCGGCGGTGGAAACTCTGGGAGGCACCCAGGTGATCTGCTCCGATAAAACCGGAACCCTGACACTGAACCAGATGACCATTGAGAAGGTGTATTTTGACGGAAAATTGCAGGATCGAAGCGTGGAAATCCCCGCGGAGAATCCTCCTACGGAAACCGCTATGGTACAGTTTGCCTTAGATCAGCATTTTCCTCTTCAGGAAAATGAGAGCAAGTACCCTCGTGTGCAGGAGCTGCCCTTTGATTCAAGCAGAAAGCTGATGAGTACCTTCCACCCCATGGGCGGGGAATTCCTGCTTTGCACCAAGGGTGCACCTGACCAGCTTTTACAGCGTTGCAGTCATATCGTGAAAAATGGAGAAGTTCGCCCCTTAACGGAGGAGGACAGAAAGGCCATTCTCTCCGAAAATACCAAAATGGCAAGGGAGGCCCTTCGTGTCCTGGCAGGAGCTTATCAGATTTGTAATGCCGTGCCGGACTCTCCCCGTTCCGAGGAGGTGGAGCAAAACCTGATTTTTGCCGGTC
>CALIEL010000382.1 GCA_938022235.1 Oribacterium parvum | reverse complement strand
ACGGTTTTTGAGGATGTGCTTTTCGGGCCGAAGAATCAGGGCTTATCCTTGGAAGAAGCCAAGAAAGAGGCGGAAGAGGCTTTAAGAAGCATGGGCGTGGAAGAAGCGCTATGGCAGAAGTCCCCCTTTGAGCTTTCCGGCGGACAGAAGCGAAGGGTGGCTATTGCTGGCGTACTGGCTATGGAGCCGGAGCTTTTGATTTTGGACGAGCCCACCGCGGGACTGGATCCTGCAGGAAGGGAAGAGCTGTTTCAGGTGATTGCCCATTTGCAGGAGCGCTATGCCATGACCATCCTTTTGGTTTCTCACTCCATGGATGATGTGGCGCGTTATGCGGAGGAGGTTTTTGTCTTAAACCAGGGAGAATGTATCCGACAGGGTAGCCCTGAGGAGGTATTTTCCCATAAAAAGGAAATGGAGAAGCTGGGCTTGGGACTGCCCCAGATTCGTGCCTTTTTGTATAGCTTGGAGGAAAAGGGCTTGTCCTTCCCTAAGAAGAATACGGTAGAGGAAGCGAAGGAAATGATTCTTTCCGCCTATAAGAAGAGAAAGGGAGGGGAAAATGCTTAGAGAAATTACCTTAGGGCAGTATTACCCGGTTGACTCCCTTCTTCATAGACTGGATCCCAGAGTGAAGCTTTCCGGCACCTTTCTGTTTTTGATTGCCTTATTCATTGTAAATAGCTGGACTGCCTATATTTTTCTGGCTCTGGTTTTGCTTTTATTGATTAAGCTTTCCAATGTTCCCTTCTCTTTTATGGTTCGGGGCTTGAAAAGTGTTTTGTTCCTCCTTTTACTGTCGGTGAGCTTTAACCTGTTTTTAACACCGGGAAAAGAGATTTTCCACTTTTATATGTTTAAAATCAGCCAAGAGGGATTGCATATTGCGTCTATGATGGCGGTGCGATTGATTCTTTTGGTATTAAGCAGTTCCTTAATGACTCTTTGCACCACCCCCAATGAGCTGACAGACGGGATGGAGAAGGGGCTTTCCATCTTAAAAAAGCTGCATTTGCCCATCCATGAGATTGCCATGATGATGTCCATTGCGCTACGTTTCATTCCGATTTTGGTGGAGGAAACGGACAAGATTATGAAGGCTCAGATGGCCAGGGGAGCGGATTTTGAAAGCGGAGGAATCGTTCACAAGGCAAAGGCTATGGTGCCGATTTTGGTGCCCCTCTTTGTTTCCGCCTTCCGAAGAGCCTATGACTTGGCTTTGGCCATGGAATCCCGTTGTTATCAGGGGGGAGAGGGTAGAACGAAAATGAAGCCGCTCCACTATGAAAGAAGAGACTATCTTTCCTACCTCTTCCTGCTTATGGTGTTGGCGCTTTCCATTGGAAGCCGATTTGTTTCTCTGCCATAAAATCAGAAAAATAGAGAGAAATACCGGACAGGATTGCAAAGGGGAAACAACAGAAAGGAAGCGGATGGAACAGCGTATTGTATTAAAACTGTCCTATGAGGGCACGGCCTACCATGGCTTCCAAAAGCAGGAGGGACTTTCCACCATTGCAGGCACCGTAGAAGAGCAGCTCCGTAGTCTTTTTCCATGGAAAATGGAAAACTTTATCGGAGCCAGTCGGACGGATCAGGGGGTGCATGCTCTGGGCAATCTCCTTTCCTTCGATACGGAGGGGAAGGTTTCCGGAGAACAGATTTTACGGGCCTTAAACAGCTATTTGCCGGAGGATATTCGGGTGATGGAAGCCCACTCCGTGCAGCAGGAGTTTCATCCCCGTTTTACCCCTCATAGGAAGGCTTACCGTTACAGCGTTTGCCGGAGTAAGGTGGAAAATCCCCTTCGCAGAAGGACGGCATACCATTATACCTTTCCTCTGGATTGCGGGAGAATTGCCAAGGGGATGGAGCTTTTAAAGGGAGAGCATGACTTTCGAAGCTTTGCCAATCCCAAGGCCCAAAGCCTTTTGCAGGGGGGAAGCTCTGTGCGGGAGATTTATTGTTTTTCCCTGGAAGAAGAGGGAGATTACCTTCATTTTTCTGTAGAGGGAAATGGATTTTTGTACCACATGATTCGGATTCTGGTCGGGACTCTTTTGGAGCTGGGAAGGGGAAGGATGAGCCTAGCCCAATTAGAAGAAATTTTGGAAAAGAAGGATCGTACTCTGGCAGGTCCCACCGCTCCGGCAAAGGGGCTTTGCTTAATGAATTTAGACTATGGAGATTTTCAATCTTTTCTTTTATAGTATAGAAGAGTTTTCGAAAGTTCATGGAATTGCTTTTTTGAGAACAGTGCATTGTTGTTATAAAGCTATGATACGGTTTTTATATAGGCTATGGAACTGTATTTATAGAAAGTATAGAATAGAGCTTTAGAGTGGCTTGAGGGGATGAAGAGGAAAGAAGGGAGTAAGGCATGGAGAAAGAACAGATTTCCTTTTTTGATTTTCAAGGAAGATATGGAAGAGAAGAGTATCGTTCTCTTCGGGAAAATGGGATGTATTATCCTGAAAGCTTGGAACAGGGCTGCATGGGCTTTCGGAAAAGCCTTTTGGAAAAGGATATTTCTCCCTATGGATTGCATTTTTTTGACTGTGCTTCGATGCACTTTTTGACAAAGTTTTTCTTGGAAAGGCTTCGGGAGGATTTTATTCTCCTCCTCTTCGACCATCAGGCGGATGTGAAGAAGCCGGAGGTTCGGGGGCTTTGCCACCATTCCTGGCTTCGGGAGGTCATGGTAAGACTGCCCCACTGTAAGGGAATTTTGCTCTTAGGGGCTACCGAAGAGGAAAAAGCCAGCATCAACGATGCTTTGATGACCTTGGGAGATGAGTATGTTCCCATGCAGGGAGGCAGGGAAAGTCTGGAGTCCAGAAGGGAGGTGGCTGCAAGGCACCCGGGGGTTCGGGATCCTTTGATGCATACCAGCCTTTATTGTTTTTCAGACAGAGATTTTCAGATTGGTAGAGCGAAGACTCATATTCCGTCTCTACTCCGTTTGGTACAGCTACCCCTATACTGTTCCATGGATAAGGACATTTTCGGAAAAGGCTTTACCGAGCAGGAATACCGTATCGCTATGGACTGTGTTTTAGCTTCCGGACAGAAGATTTTGGGGATGAATATCTTCGAGGGAGAGGGGGAAGCTGCTCCGGGGGAGGAGTTTAATCTATCTCTGATTCAGGAATATAAGGAAAATGCCTTAGGGCTATTCCAAAAGACAGAGCTATAAAAGCATGAAGATGCTGAAGATAGAGTTATAAAGCAGTAAGGACTACAGTAAACCGGTTGGGATTGCTTGTAAAGAAGATCCGGTTTACAAAGTGAAGTAAGGTTAAAAATGTAAACAAGAGCAGGAGGAAGCAGGAGATGAAGATTCGTGTAGCAGACTACATTGCCCAAAAATGTTATTCCATGGGACTTAGCAGAAATTTCTCTGTGGTTGGAGGCGGGGCAATGCACCTAAATGATGCCTTAGGACACCATAAGGGAATCAAGACCTTATACCAGCACCATGAGCAGGCCTGTGCCATGGCGGCGGAAAGCTATGCCAGAATCCACAATGTGCCGGGGATTGTATGTGTGACTTCCGGTCCCGGCGGCACCAATGCCATTACCGGTGTGGTGGGAGCGTATTTGGATTCTATCCCCATGCTGGTTCTATCCGGTCAGGTGCGTCATGACAATACCGCCCGTTGGTCCGGAAGAGCCCTGAGAGCCATGGGAGACCAGGAATTTGATATTCTTCAATCCGTATCCTGTATGTGTAAATACAGCGAGATGCTGATTGACCCTTATCGGGTACGCTATGCCATGGAAAAGGCGATTTATCTTTGCCAGACCGGACGTCCGGGACCATGCTGGTTGGATGTTCCCGTGGATGTGCAGGGCTTTATGGTGGAGGAAGAGGATTTGCTGGGCTTCTCCCCGGAAAGTTATGAGGCAGGTGAAGACGGCTGGGAAACAGCTAACGTAAAGAATAGCCATCCGGAAACCGCCACTGCCCTTAGAAGATACTTTGCGTCGGATGTGGAGAAAGAAGCGCTCTTAAAAGCTTTATCTTCTGAGAAGAATCCGCATATCCTGGAGGAGGATAGAACAGAGAAGAAGGAAAAGACCGGAATTCAGAACTGGCAGGATTTCCTTCCTCTGGCAAAGGAAGTTTTAGAGAAGATTCGGGGTAGTGAGCATCCCATCTTCTATACCGGAAACGGTATTCGTATTGCGGGAGCGGAGGGCTTGTTCTTAGA
This sequence comes from Oribacterium parvum, assembly GCA_938022235.1. Taxonomy (GTDB): domain Bacteria; phylum Bacillota; class Clostridia; order Lachnospirales; family Lachnospiraceae; genus Oribacterium; species Oribacterium parvum_A. The sequence goes on along the minus strand of CALIEL010000382.1, from coordinate 910 downwards.
ATGTGCGGAAAAGCTGGGAATTCCCGTAGTTTTAGGCTGGAATGCTCCGGACATTTTCCCCACAAAGCATCCTTTAAATGCAGGTCGTCCCGGAGGAAGAGGCGACCGTCCGGGAAATCTGGCGGTGCAAAATGCCGATGTGGTTTTAAGCATTGGCTCCCGTCTAAATATTCGTCAGGTGGGCTACAGCTTCTGGGAGTGGGCGCCCAAGGCCTATGTGATGCAAAATGACATTGATTTGGAAGAGATTGCAAAGCCTTCCGTGCACTGTGATCTTCCCCTTCATGGAGATGCCAAGGCTTTATTAGAGGCCTTACTGCATTTATTGAAGCAGGAAGAAAAGCTTCCTCTTTTTGCCGGGGGAAAGGGCATTTCCAGAGAAAAGGCAAAAAGCTTTGTCCGGGAAGAGGCGGCAGGAAAGATTTTGGCGGAAAAGCAGGATGCCAACTTAAGCTGGCTTGATACCATCCGCTTTTATCAGGCAAACTACCCCACCGTGCTTCCGGAGTATCTTGAGGAGCGGAAAGGGGAGCTGACCAATGTTTACGCCCTTGTGGAAAAGCTGTCTGAGAGAGCTTCAGAAGACCAGATTACCGTGGTGGGAAATGGTTCTCCCTGTGTTGCCGGCGGACAGAGCTATATCATTAAAAAGTGAACTCGTTTTATCAGCCAGGACGGTGTGGCTTCCATGGGCTACGGATTGCCGGCGGCTATCGGTGCCTACTACGGCGTAGTGGATTTTACCGAGGAAGAGAAAAAGCGTCTTTTGGAGAATCCCTATTGGAAGGGCAAGGGAGAAATTTATCCTCCTTATCAGGGCAAGGATATTCTCTTGATGACTGGAGACGGCTCTATCCAGATGAATTTGCAGGAATTGCAAACCATTATCCATCATCAGATGCCCATTAAG